>JANWHL010000054.1 GCA_025450405.1 Ktedonobacterales bacterium | reverse complement strand
CGGAGGGATCGGTCCGCGCGCTGGCCGCGGCCGCCAGCGCCGCCAGGGCGGACCCGAGCGGGAGGGTCACGGCCAGTCGGGTGCCACCGGCGGGTCCGGGCGTGAGGTCGAGGGCCGCGCCGATACGTTCGGCGCGCTCGCGGATGCTGGCGAGGCCGAGGTGGCGATCGCGCAGGAGGGCGACGTAATCCACGGGCAGCGGCATGCCGGTGCCGTCATCGGTGACACTGAGCTCCAGCCGGTAGCCGCCCAGCTCTGGCTGCGAACGGCGTGGCGCCGCGCGAGCGACGGCAAGGTTGACGTCCACTCGGACCGCCGCCGCATGGCGCTGGGTATTGCGCACGGCCTCGTGGGCGATGCGATAGAGATGGAGACGTTGGCCGGAGTCGAGGTGCTGGGCGAGGGTTTCGGCTGAGCGGTCACAGGCGACGCGGACGTCGAGTCCACGGGCCACCACGGGGTCTTCGGCGAGGGCTTCGAGCGCGGCGGGCAGGCCGAGGGATTCAAGGAGGGTGGGATAGAGGCCGGCGCAGAGGTCGCGCAGTTTGCGCTCGGACGCGCCGGCCGCCTGCGCGAGTTCTTCGAGCTCGGCGCGCAGCCGTTTGCCGCCGGGGGTGGAGTCGAGGGCGGGTCCGGCGGGGGTCGCGGCGTGGCTGCCGAGGCCGGCCAGGAGGTCCGCGCAATACTGGCTGTGGCGGCTCAGGTAGACGAGATCCTGAAGGGCATCGTCATGGAGTTCGCGAGCCAGAGCGGCACGCTGGCGCTCCTCGGCGTCCACCACCTCACGCAGAAGGAGCTGCTGCTCGGTGCGGGCGGCGAGCAAGTTGGCATTGACGTGGCGGAGCTGGTCGAGGGTGGTGTAGAGCCCGTTCATGAGGGTGGCGTTTTCGAGGGCGGTGGCGGCGTGGTGGGCGACGGTGGCGAGAAGAGCGCGGTCGCGCGGGTTGAGGGTGCCACCGCCGCGCTTGGGACCGACGAGGAGCAAGGCGGTGACGTCCTCACCGCCGCCCGGACCGACAAGGACGAGTGCGGCGCAGCCCATCCAGGGATCGAGAGCGACGGGCTGGCGGTGCGAGGCGTCGAGGCCGCTGGGATCGAGGGCGTGGAGCGCGGCGACCAGCGACGCGCGCTCGCCCTCGCGCGCGAAGGTGCGGCGAACGTAGACATCGCCCGGCTCGATGAGCCGCAAGACGGCGGATGAGAGACCGTCCGGAAGCGGCACGAAGGCGGCGCCGTCCAGATTGAGGGTATCGCAGACCAGGCGCAGGACGGTGTTGGCAACGGCCTGCTGGTTGCGGAGAGTGGCGAGCGAGCGCCCAAAGCGCTGGAGGGTGGGTCCGAGGTCGTAGTAGTCGCGGTAGAGGAGCGTATCTACCAGGCGCTGGGTGCGGTCGCGCAGTGGGGCGAAGGTGAAGGCCACGATGACGACGACGCCGAGTGAGAGCATGTGGACGAGCGAGCTGAAGCGGACGCCAGCGAGCCAGGCGATCAGGACGGCCACGCCGGCGTACAGGGCGACAAGTGTGAGGGCGAGCACGCCGTAGACGCTGACGCGGTCGATCATGGTGAGCAGGCTGGCGCGGCGCCAGCGGATGGCCGCGAAGCCAGTGGTGAGGGGCAACAGTGCCAGCCAGTAGCCGCTGGTGTCGAAGGGGACGATGGACGGCTGAAGAATGACGTGGGGCAGGACGTTGAGGAAGAGCAGAGGGACGAAGGTAGCGATGGCTCCTAGCCAGACGACGAGGATCTTGCCGCGGACGCTCCGGGCGGAGGTCTGGCGGAAGGTGCGGCCGAGGGCCACGAGGCCAAGGATGAGGCAGGCGGCGGTGCCCAGGGCGTTGACCGCTTCGGCGGTGCCGGAAACCCACGCGGGAAGTTGGAGGGTGAGGATGTAGACCAGGGCGGTAAGCAGCGGGATGAGCGGTCCGGCGGCGTAGATCTGACGCCAGGGGGACGGCGTGAGGCGGGTCGAGCGCCACCGTTCGGAGAAGGCGATGCCGAAGCGGGCGAAGAAGGATGCCGCGAGACCATTAGCGGCGGCGACGGCGACGGTGCCGAGAAGGTCGCCGCGTTCGAAGCGGGGATCGCCGACGACGATGACGGCGGAGCAGAGGAGCATGTATGTGAAGAGGCGGACGAGTTTGTCGCGCGGATGGAGGAAGAGGGCGGCCAGGGCGACGAGCGCAAGGCAAATGGCGAGGATGGGCGGCGAGGTTTCCGGCTGAGTGGGGGTGGCGAGCGCCGCCGGCAGGTGGGAGGAGGTGACCACGCGGGCGGACCAGATGAGGGCGTGGGTGGCCATGAGCGCCGACACGGTCATCGCCTCCCCGCCGGTAGCGCGGCCGGAGGCGTCATGCGCGCGGCCGCGTAGTGAACAGGCAGACGGGTCCCGCCATCTGGCGAGGCTATCATAAGGCGGGGCTCGGTGGGCGTCAAGCGGACCGGGAGAGGTGGGCCGCGCGCACTTTCAGTCGCCGCCCGTCACTCCGGCTCGGGTGCTGGCGCGGCGCCGCTCACCCGTTCCACCTCGACCAGGGCATCGTGAAAGTCGCCGCCGCCGCCCCAGAGGGTCATGCCGTCGGGTGTGAGCGCGTTGGCCGACGAGCCGCCGGGACTCAGCGAGGCCCACCAGCCTGAAGGCATGGCCACGACGCCCGGACGGACACGGTCGCCGACGCGCGCCGGGAGCTCGACCGCGCCGCGATCATTCCATACACGCACGCGCTCGCCCGCGGCGATGCCGCGTGGGGCGGCATCCGCCGGGTGGATGTCCAGACACGGCGCGCGCTCGGCGGCCAGGTGGCGCGGGGAGTTGCCATAGCTCGAATTGAGGAAGTGCAGGGCCGACTTCGGTGTCAACAGCGTCAACGGATAGCGGGCGGCGCGCTCCGGGTCACCGGCGGGGCTTTCGTCGGCGGGCAGGTAGGTGGGGAGGGGATCGATGCCGCGCGCCGCCAAGGCGGCGGAAGAGAACTCGCACTTGCCGGAGGGTGTGGGGAACTGGCCAGTGGCATACGGCAGCCAGTCCTGGGGGAGATCGAGCGGCGCCCAGCCAGTGGCGAGCAGCCGCTCGAAGTCGACGCCACGCAGATACGGGTGGTCACTGCGCAGCGCCGTTTTGATCAGGTCCTCGTCCGATTCCCGCAAGTATGGCTCATCCAGGCCCATTCGCGCCGCCAGGCGGCGAAAGAGCTCGGTGGGCGAGATCGCTTCGCCGAGGGGAGCGATTGCCGGCCGATTGAGCGTCACATAGGTGTGGCCCCAGGACGTAAACAGATCCCAGTGTTCCACCTCGGTGGTCGAGGGCAGCACGTAGTCGGCATAGCGCGCGGTATCCGTCAGGAACTGTTCGTGGACGACGGTGAACAGATCGTCGCGACGCAGGCCGCGCAGGACCAGGTTTTGATTGGGGGTCGTCGTCGCGGGATTGCTGTTGTAGACGAAGAGCGCGCCGATGGGCGGATCGAGGGTCGGATCGGTCAGCGCCTGGCCGAGCCGCATCATGTTCACGGCCCGGGTGCCCGGCGCCGCGAGCTCGGGCATCCGCAGGGCGCGCCCATTCAGGGCTTGGCCGTGGAGGGCCATCGTGTGGTGGAGCAACCCGCCGCCCCGTTCGCGCCAGGCGCCGATGAGCGCCGGCAGGCAGCTGATCGCGCGGAAGCTCATCTCGGCGGTCGCGTGGTGCTCCATACCGATGAGGACGCGGATCGCGGCCGGGCGGGTCGTGGCGTAGGCGCGGGCCAGACGGATGATCTCCTCGGTCGCGAGCCCGGTGAGCGCGGCGGCGCGCTCGGGCCTGTACTCGGCCAGGCGGTCCTTGAGCGCGTCGAACCCCAGCGTGTGCTCTGTGACGTACGCCGCGTCGTGAAGGCCCTCGGCGACGATGACGGCCATCATGCCCAGGGCCAGGGCCGCATCGGTCCCCGGCATGGGGCGCACATGCCAGTCCGCCGCGGCGGCCGTGCGCGTCGTGAGCGGATCGACGACGACGACCCGTGCCCCGGCGGCTTGCGCCTGGCGAATGATGGGCCAGAGGTGGAGGTTGGTGACGATGGTGTTGGTGCCCCACAGGATGATCAAGCGGCTCAGGGCCAGATCCTCCGGGAGCATGCCCACCGTCGTCCCGATGGTGGCTTCCACCCCGGCGCTCCCGGTGCTGCCACAGACCGTCCGCTCCAGCCGAGTCGCCCCCAGGCGGCTGAAGAAGCGCCCGCTCATCGTATCGCTCTGGAGCTGTCCCTGAGTGCCGGAGAAGCTGTAGGGCAAGATGGCGGTCGGCCCATACCTGGCGATGACCTGGCGAAGACGCGTCGCGATCTCGTGAAGGGCGTCGTCCCAACTCACGCGCTCGAACGCGCCGGCGCCTTTGGCACCGGTCCGCCGCAGCGGGTGGAGCACGCGGTCGGGGCTATAGACCCGGTCGAGATAGTGATTGACCTTGGCGCAGAGCGTCCCGCGGGTGAAGGGATGATCCGGGTCGCCGGCGAGCTTTACCGCGCGATTGCCCTCGACCGTGACGAGCCACGCGCAGCGGTCGGGACAGTCGTGCGGGCAGGCGCCAGGGATGACTGTCGTTCCCAGAGTTGCGTTGCCCATCTCTTCCCATCCCTTCACTTCCCGTCCCCGACTCGTCTCGTCCCGCTCTCGTCCCGTCGCGTTCTCGTCCCGTCCCGCGCGGCCGCACACACGAGCGGCAAGCGCATGAGCGTGCCACCGCGGAGGCGGGAGGGAGGTTACGGTACGCGGGCGTCTCTCGCGAGCCATCCTACCACGAGAGCGGGCGATCGTGGACCGGGTGCCGCGTGTCTCCACATCGCTACGTGGTCCGCCGTACGCGCTGGCCCGGCGGGCGGCTCGCGAACGCTTGACAGACCGGCGCCGGCCCGCGTACAATGTCGGCGGTGGCGGCATGCGCGGCCACGCGCGCCGGCGTAGCTCAGCGGCAGAGCAGCGGTTTCGTAAACCGCAGGCCGTCGGTTCAAATCCGACCGCCGGCTCCCAGAAGCGCCCCAGGAAACACCTGGGGCGCCGCGTTTTGCCAGGTGACCCATCGAGCCGCCCACGGCGGTTTCGACCCCGATTTTGACATCCGTCGCCGCGAAATTTGGCCGGCGGCGCCCAGTACTCAATTCAAAACCGACTTGGCAGTGCTTGGCAGCTTTCAGCCATGCTATTCACCTCCACCCTCATGCCCTGCACTCAGCGAGGGCCACTGGGTGAAGGGCGTGAGGGTTGATCCCAGATCCATTCGGGTTCGCGAGGGTAAAACAGCACCATGTGTCGGCTGAACTCCCAGGCCGCATAGCCCAAGGAGGCGGGCGCCACGTGGGTCAGGATCACGTAGTCCGCCCACCACGGCATTCCAGGCTCAGCAGATCGTCGATAGCCACAGCCGCGCACCACCAGGGCCTCACGCCCGCCGGGCAACGCCGTGCGCTGCACCAGTGGGAGGTGCGTGTGCCCGCACAATATTAAGTCCGCTCCCGCCACTGTTGGCCGCGAAAGCGCGGCGGCGATCGTCTCTCGGGTGAAGTCGGGAGTGTATTGTGGACCGGTGTCCCAAATTGTGGCGAACACGTTGCCGGGCATGCCGTGGCATATGTACACGTCATTCGGGCGGCCTCCGCTCAGCACCATCTCCTCGGGCACAGTACGCAGCCAGGCGAGATCGTCCGGGCTCAGCTCCGCCTGGCCAGCGGCCACGTAGGGCAGGAAGTGGTCGGGAGAGTCGGGCCGCTGCCGGCGCTGCGCCAGCGTCGCTTCCCAGCGTGGGGTATCCCAATCTCGTAGGTACACCTCACCGTTCCCCACCACGACTGACACATTTTCCGCGCGCAGCAAGGCGATCGTCTCACTGGGCGGGTCGGGTGAAAATGGCGAAGAAAGGAAATCGCCGCAGTGGACGATACGGTCACAGCCCGCGGTTCGACACGCGGCTACGGCAGCCTCGAGAGCTGGCACATAGCCATGTGTGTCGCCTACCAAGCCGATGCGCATGGAGCGGCCTCCCTCGCACGTCCCCACCCTCAACCAATGGCATTGTCGTCAGCCCCAGAGGTTTCAGCGGGAATCGTAGCCAGAGTGTCGGCCGCCGTCAAGACGCGCCAACCCGCGTCAGTCACCGTGCCGCTGGATGACCGAATAGCGCTTCTTGACGTGAATACGCGCATGGCACATGGTGAGGTGCCAGTCGGTGGCGGCCCGGCGCACTTCAGCTTGGCTCAAACCCTCACCCAGTTTGAGCAGGATTAGGGCGCGGGTGCGAGCCCGAGCGCCAGCGTGCCAGAATGCACGAGGATGAGGCCGGCGAACATTGGACGGCGCGTGAGCATAGCGCCTTCCATGGGTATCTCCGCTGGTGGAAGCTCGTCGCCGTCGTCGAGCGGGCCGCACCCGCCTGCGAGAACAGTGGTCACGCTGTCGTGGACCATGTTACCCGTGCGGGTAACATGGTCCCTCTCGGCTCCGGGGCGTCGCGTGAGGTCGAAAGCTACCACCTCTCGCGCTCAATGGATCGGGAGTCGCGGGCGCGTGTATCCTCTACAGCGAATCTGGCGCAACATGCTGGCGCTCCGTGATGGCGCGCGTGCGGCCACGTTGGCGACGCGGGGTGGCGTGACTGGGGGCCAGCTTCGCGATAGAATCGCAAACATGGATGACGTTACTCGTCGCGTGGTCGCGCAGCGACGGCTGCGCTTTCCCGATCCCATCCCGGGTCTGGCGGCCGATCGGGGCGCGTTCGCGCGCACGGATGGCATGCTCTTGCGGGTGGCGTACGCGTTGTGCCCGCCGGACGCGGCGCATGCGCTGGTGGATCATGTGGTGCGCCATGCCACCGCGCGCGGCCTGGGGGTCCACTGGACGGTGGTCCCGACGCTCGCGGGAGAGGCGGCGCTGCCGCCGGCGCTACTTGCCCGCGGCTTCCGCGTGGATGAGAGCCAGCGCTTGATGGTCCATGTGGGTCCGCTCACGCCGCCGGCGGCGGGTCCCGCGCCGGGGGTGACAATCCACCCGATCGCGACCTGGCGGGAAATGCTGCTCTATGAGCAAGGCAGCCGGTTGGCCTTCTTCAACGACGCATCCCCGCACCCGTCGGTGGTGGAGAACCGGGCGCGCCAGCGGCTGCACGACCAGGAACGCGGCTGGGCGCGGTATTACGCCGCGCACCTCGATGGGCGGCCGGTTGGTGGGTGCTATCTGACGCTGTATGAGGACATCCCGACGGTGATGGGTGTCTACACGGTCCCGGCGGCGCAGGGTCGGGGCGTGGCTACGGCGCTGCTGGCGGCGGTCGTGGACGGGTTGATCGCGGAAGGGCAGCCGGCGCACTGTCTCTACGTGCGGGTGGGGAACCCGGCGGAGCGGCTCTATCGCGCGCTCGGGTTTGTGCATGTGCTCGACGAGCACACCTATTTGCGTGGGCCCAGCGCGGGCGCGTGGTGAGGGTCATGGAATGGAGCGCACAGCATGCGGCAGACGACGATCGGGCGGACCGCCGTGGAACTTGTGATGGGCAATATCGTCCAGGTGGGGACGGAGACCATTGTGACGGCGGCCAACGCCTATCTGGGGGGCGGGGGCGGCGTGGATGGCGCGGTGCACCGCGCCGCCGGGCCGGGGCTGCTGGCGGCCATTCGTCAGATTGGGAGCTGTGCCACGGGGAGCGCGGTGGTCACCGACGCGTTCAATCTGTCGCCGCCGACGCGGCGGGTGATCCACGCCGTTGGCCCGGTTTACTCCGCGCAGTCCCCACAGGAAGCCGCGGAGTTGTTGCGCGGTGCGTACACGGCGGCGCTGGCGATCTGCGAACGCGAGGGGTTGCGGAGCGTGGCCTTTCCGTCGATCAGCACGGGCGCTTACGGCTACCCGGTGGCTGAGGCGGCACCGGTGGCCATCGCGGCGGTGCTCGACCACCTGCGTGCGCATGCGGAGACGGCGCTGGACGTGGTGCGGTTTGTCCTCTTCGATGGGGGCACCACGCGGGTCTATGAGCGCGCACTGGACCGCGCTGTCGAGGGGTAGCGTCTCGCGAGGGAGGCTGGGCGCGGCGCGATCGTTTGATCATGGCAGCTGATCATGGCAGCTGATCATGGCAGCTGATCATGGCAGCTGATCATGGCAGCTGATCATGGCAGCTGATCATGGCAGCTGATCATGGCAGCTGATCAT
>JANWHL010000053.1 GCA_025450405.1 Ktedonobacterales bacterium | reverse complement strand
GGCGGACCTGGTGGGGGGGGTGGGGACGGTGACGCTGGGGGACGAGGAGGCGCGGCGGCGCGGCACCCAGAAGACCGTGCTCGAGCGCAAGGCGCCCCCCACCTTCGACGTCCTCGTCGAACAGGAGAGCTGGCGACGCGTTATCCTCCACCACGACGTCGGCGCCGCCGTGGACGAGATTCTGCGCGGCCACCCGCCCACCGCCGAAGAGCGCGAGCGCGACGAGGAGGGCCACGTCACGTCCCAGTTGGTCGTTGTCGAACCAATCGAGTCACCCGCCTGGGGTGGCGCCCAGGGGTTCGGGTTCGAGCGCGGCTTCGACCGTGAAGCGGGCTTCCGCGACACGACCTTCCGCGACGGCCGCTTCGCGCCGTTCGAGCGCGATGAGACACCCAGCTTCAGCCGGGGCCAGCGTGCGGATCCGGTCTCGCGCGATGGCCGCTGGCCGGACCACACCATGACCTTCGATCAGTGGCCCGCGGAGGTCGAGGAGGAGCTCACCGGCACCGATTCCACCGCCCTCGTCCCAGCCACCATCGCGGCGGCGCACCCGCTGCCGGTCGCCGTCGCACGCCAGCGGCGCCCTATGCGCCTCTACCCCTACGGTGTCAGCCGTGACCGGCTCGAACAGTCGGCCCGCCAGCTCCGCCTCCCGGTAGAGATCAGCCATGACCAGCGCCAGGCCGATGCCGTCATCACCGTCAAGAGCTTCTATCGTCGCCAGCCCGAGCCGCTCCGGCCAGTGGATAAGCCCGTCATTGTCCTGCGCAGCAACACTGTGGACCAGATGGCCGAGGCTCTGGCGAACATGTTCGCGGTGAGCCCGCAAGGCCGCCCCCGCCGCGAGGTCCGCGAGGTCCGCGAGGTCCGCGAGCAGGATGCGTTGCTCGAAGCCGAAGACGCCATCAACCACGTGCTCACCCGCGGCGGTGGCCAGGTGGAGCTGGCTCCCCAAAGCGGACCCGTCCGGCGCATGCAGCACCGCCTTGCCGAGCGCTACAACCTCATCTCGCGCTCGCGCGGGAAGGAGCCCAACCGCCGCGTCCGCATCTTCTCCCGCTGATCGTTCGCCAATCTCATACCATTTCCGCCTAGGCCACCTATGTGGCCTTCGTAGCCGGAGGCTTGGTAGGGGCGTCCGGTGGACGCCCGCCGCGTCATCAGAGGGTCTCTGGGGGAGACCCGTCGCCTCGAAACCGCCACGTTGCACCACGATTTGGTATCAGACCCGCATCATGGCGCGCCGCCGGTCATCTCCGGCGGCGCGTTCTCTTGGCCGCCCTTGGCCCACCAAAAACGAAAGCCGGGCCCAAGCCCGGCGCCATCGCTCCAAATGTGGTGTGTTCAGGGCGGAGGAGGTGGGATTCGAACCCACGGTGCTCATCGCACACGCGATTTCCAGTCGCGCCCACTAGGCCTCTATGGGACTCCTCCACGGGGCGGCACGCGCATCAAAACGGCGAGCGGCACTTCGTCCACTCGCCGCATTGGGCGTTCCACCGGCGGAGAGGGTGGGATTCGAACCCACGGAGCCCTATTCAAGCTCACCGCTTTTCGAGAGCGGCACCATCAACCACTCGGACACCTCTCCGCCACGCAGTATAGCACATGAGCGACGCTCTCGCAACCAGAACCGGCCTAGTCCCTTGCCAATTCCTGGCGTCGCGGATCGCCCTCAAGCGGCACGGATCCATTTCCGAACATGCCGATGCCCGGACCGGGCGATCCGGTCCGGGCACCCCTGGCGCCACGTCACGTCCGGCGCTCCACGCCGCGGGACGCGCGCTGCCCTAATATCCGCAGCCGCAGCTTCGCGCCTGCCCCGTATCACCAGCCGTCTTGAAGCTATGCCCGCAGCCACACGTGCTCACCGCGTTCGGGTTATTCACCGTGAACCCGGCGCCCATCAGGCTGTCCACATAATCGATCTCGCTGCCGGCGATGTATTGCGCACTCATCTCGTCCACCAGGACTCGAACGCCTTCGAGCTCGATGACCGTGTCACCTTCCTGGCCCTCGTCGAGCGTCATGCCATACTGCAGGCCCGAACAGCCGCCGCCCGCCACGAAAACACGCAGCCCCAGCCCCGGATCGGACTCTTGTTCCAGCAGCGCCCGCACCTTCTCCGCCGCCGTCAGCGAGAGCGCCACCAGCGTGGTCTCAGTCGCCGTCTGCGCGGCCGTATCCGTCGGTGCGCACGCCAGGAGACTATCGAAGTAATCTTCCTCGGTGGCGAGCTGCTTCTCCTGATCAATCATTCCCAAAGCCTCGCTTTCGCGGTCGGTTCGCTTGCGGAGCCCACCGGGCAGGTCGCGGGCTCACGTGGTGTCATCACTAGCATTATATCCGCCCGCGTCCAGAGGGTCAAGGAACCGGCATATCGTCTGGGCGTCACCGTGACCGCTTCGCTACCGTGGCACGATCGCCGCCACTCCCACCCCCATGCCCATATGCGTGCCGACCGTCGCGCCGATCCACCCGCGATGGAGCGGACCATCATAAAAGCGTCGCACGTCCGCGCTCAGATGCTGGCCAAGGTCGTCGCTGGTCTGCCCGACGTACAGCTCGCGCACCGGACCCAACCCGCGAACCAGCTCCTCCAGCCGGCCAAAGGCGCGCTGGCGCGGCCGCACGGTCTCTACGGGCGCCACCTCGCCCTCCTGAATCGTCAGAATCGGCTTAGCGTCCAGCAGCGTGCCCAGCATGCGTTGCGCGCGGCCAATGCGGCCCCCGCGCTGCAAATACTCCAGCGTATCTACCAGGAAGAACAGCCGTGTGTGGCTGATCACATCGCCCACCGCCGCCTCGATGGCCTCAACTGGCGCCCCTACCTGGGCCATCTGCGCGGCAAAGCGGACCGCCGGCAGCAACCCGATGCTCACCTGTCCACTGTCGATCACGGTCACCGGCAGCGACGAAGGCACATGTTTCGCCGCCTCGAGCGCCGCCGCCACCGTGGCGCTCAACCGCGACGAGATGTGCAGCGAGACGATGCCCGAAGCCCCCGCCGCCGCCAGCCGCATATAGAGGTTGTAGATCTCTTCCGGATGCGGTGGTTCCGTTCGCGGCAAGGCGTCGGCTGTGCCAAGCATCTGGTAAAACTGCGAAGGAATCAGATCGACTCCGTCAAGATAGGCGCGCTGCCCAAAGATCACATGGAGTGGGACTACGGCGACCCCGAGTGCCCCCGCCTCGCGAGGAGAAATATCCGATGTGCTGTCCGTGACGACACAGACGCGTCCGCCCGTCGCTGGCAACCTCAGCCGTCCCTTTCCACCTTGCTGGGCACACAAGGCGTGACAAGGGCTATTCCGCCTACCCTCGCCACCGGTCTTGTTCCACGGGCCGCCGGCGCCCCGTCGCGCCGCCAACGTTGC
The DNA here is from genome assembly GCA_025450405.1 of Ktedonobacterales bacterium. GTDB lineage: Bacteria > Chloroflexota > Ktedonobacteria > Ktedonobacterales > JADMIN01 > JANWHL01. The sequence continues at coordinate 3,354 of JANWHL010000053.1, read as the reverse complement.
CCACCAGTATAGAGGGTGAGCGGCTAGCTGGCAAGCCCCCGGCGCTGCTGCAATTGGCCCCATCCTTCCTGGATAAACCCCGAAGGTGGCCCACCGCGCGCGCGGCCATTCCGCCGCGGGCGCCGTCCGCCTGGCCCTTTCGTCGCACGCGCCGATGTGGTATCGTGAACACGGCGGTAGTCTCACCGGGCCAGGTGTCCGCCCGCGGCCATTTGGTCCCACACCGCCGTTCGGGTCGTCCCGTCCGGCCCGGCGTCCCTGGCCGGACCGAGCGTCTGGAGGTATACCATGGGCGACAAGGCCAAGGGTAAGGGCAAACAGCTCAAGAAACCCAAGCAGCCGAAGGAAAAGAAATAAGGGCGTCCTAAATCTATGGCGCGTACCGCTCGGCACGCGCCGGAGGCGGTCCTCCCGACGAGGCGGACCGCCTCCGTGTGCGCCCACTCCTGGCGCGTGGTTGAACCAAGCCGCGACGCGGGCGGCCACGACGCGCCACACCAGGAGACGCCCTGAGGACGGAGACGCGCATGGCAACACCATTCGCAATTCGCCCCGCTGACGACGCCGATCCCGCGCGCATCATCGCGCTCACCTGTGACGCCCCGGCCGCCATACGTCAACTGATCGATCTCCCCTGGCGCCTCAGCGCGTCGGCGCTCACCTTCGCGGCAGATGCCCGCTGCTGCGTCGCCTCCGATGGATCGCTGCTCGGGTTCGCGGCCTGGCAAGCGCCGTGGGCCGCGCTCGATATGCTCATCCGCCCTGGCCCCGGCTACACTATCCGCCCGCTGGCCGGCGCCGCCGAAGTGGACGACTATGTGGCGCTCCACCGCGCCGCCTTCGGCAGCCACTCCATGACGTCCGCATGGCGGCGCCGCGCGCTCGGGATGCCCACGTACCGCCCCGATCTCGATCTGGTGGCCGTTGCGCCCGATGGCGGACTGGCCGGCTTCTGCGTCGGTTGGCTCGACTCCGCGAGGCGAGTTGGCCAGGTCGAGCCGATAGGCACCCATCCCGCACACCAGCGCCGTGGCCTCGGCCGCGCCCTCCTTGACGAGATGTTCCGCCGCTTCGCCGCACACGGCGCTGTCACGGCAATTGTCGAGACCGAGAACGTCCGCTCCCCCGCCCAGGGACTCTATGCGTCCGCCGGTTTCCAGCCCACGCACCGCGTGCTCCGCAAGGGCACGTACGTGAAGGCGTAGCTGGAATGCCGCCTACGGGAAGTGGTCCGGTTCTTGCCCGCCGTGTGCCGTCCGCGCACCCGGATTGCACCCAGGCTTGCACGCGGGCTTGCGGTATTCCGTTTGGAACTAAAGGAGAGACACACCATGAGCGCGACCGACGCGGGCGGCCAGAATTTCGATGCCGCCGATGTCAGCCGGCAGGCGGAAGCCGCCGCCAATACGCCGGGCGATCAAATCGTGACCGATCCCGTCTGTGGACGCAAGATCGACAAGCGCCAGGCGCAATACACGGCCAACTACCTCGGCCAGGGCCAGGGCTGGGACACCTACTACTTCGATAGCGAGGAGTGCAAGCAGCTCTTCGAGTCCAACCCCCAACAGTACGTCAAATCGGCCTGACGCCACCCCGCAACGCGGACCCAGATCAGCGCGGAGGTCTCCTCTGGAGGTCTCCGCGCGGCGCGTTCGCTCGCCCACGCGCCGCCAGCCTGATCGGCGCGGCGCCTCGCCCAACCTCCACCATCCAACTCTCAGCGAATCCTCAGGCGTCCCCAAGCGCTCCCCCAGTTCCCTCCGGCATGCTGCTCTTGTCCACGCGCGCCTGCCACGCGTACTCTAAAGAGCGCCCGGTTGGCCCCGGGTCGTGAGAGGGATGATCCCCGTGCATATTCGCCCAATTGCGCGTCTGGTGCCCACGCGCCGGCTGCCACAGCTTGGCCCGATAGGCCTGCTCTTGCTCTTCCCATTGGCCTGCGCTACCAGCTCGACCACCGCCCCGCCCTTCCAGCGGGAAGCGGGCATCACCAAAATCAAGCACATCATCGTCATCATGCAGGAGAATCGCTCCTTCGATACCTACTTCGGCACCTATCCCGGCGCCGACGGCATCCCCATGCAAAACGGCGTACCAACCGTCTGCGTCCCCGACCCGGCCACCCACACCTGCGTCAAGCCCTACCACAACACGCACGACCTCAACGGCGGCGGACCCCACGGCGCCCCCGCCGCCACGGCCGACGTGGACGGTGGCAAGATGGACGGCTTCATCACTCAGGCCGAGCATGGCCGACGCGGCTGCGGCAACACCAACGACCCCGTGTGCACCCAGTCCACCGCGCCCGACGTCATGGGCTACCACACCGGCGCCGACATCCCCAATTACTGGTCGTACGCCCAGCACTACGTCCTCCAGGACCACATGTTTGAGCCCAACGCCTCCTGGAGCCTGCCCGCCCACCTCTTCCTGGTCTCCGCTTGGTCGGCGCATTGCGCGCTTCCTGGCAATCCTTCGAGTTGCGTCAACAACATCGTCGGCCCCGTCCCCATCAAGAAAGCCCAGCCAGGGAGCGCGGACTACGCCTGGACCGACCTGACCTACCTCCTGTACAAGAACCACGTCAGCTGGAATTACTACCTGTCCGCCGGCACCGAGCCTGATTGCGAAGATGACCAGGAGCTCTGCACCCAGGGTCCCCAGCGCGTCAACGTCCCGGGCATCTGGAACCCGCTGCCCAACTTCGACACCGTCAAGCAGGACGGCCAGCTCGGCAACGTCCAGGACGTCTCGAATTTCTTCACCGCCGCGCGCGCCGGCACCCTCCCGGCCGTCTCTTGGGTCGTGCCCGATGGCAAGGTGAGCGAGCATCCGCCCGCCCTCATCACCGTGGGTCAGTCCTACGTCACCTCGCTCATCAACGCCGTGATGCAAGGACCCGACTGGAACAGCACCGCCATCTTCCTCGCGTGGGACGACTGGGGCGGCTTTTACGACCACGTCACTCCGCCAAGCGTCGACCAGAATGGCTACGGGCTGCGCGTGCCAGGCCTCGTCATCAGCCCCTACGCCCGCGCCGGCTATATTGACCACCAGACCCTCAGCTTCGACGCCTACCTCAAGTTCATCGAAGATGACTTCCTCAATGGCCAGCGCCTCGACCCCAAGACGGACGGCCGCCCCGACCCCCGCCCGACTGTCCGCGAAAACGTCCCCATCCTGGGCAACCTCGTGAACGACTTTGACTTCACCCAGGCGCCGCACCCACCCATGCCACTCCCCCTCACCCCACCGACCGACCTGACGCCAGCTGCGGCCGCACCAAGCGCGCCCACCGGGTGACCAGGCATCACCCTGGCGCAACTCCCACCTTGCCCACCCCCACTATGCTCT
>JANWHL010000052.1 GCA_025450405.1 Ktedonobacterales bacterium | reverse complement strand
GCCAGCGTCTGGTCGAGCCGCCGGACCGGCGTGACGTGCGGCGCCTCCTGGACCACCTTCGGGTCGGTCTCGGCCTCGCGCGCGATCTGGCGCATCGCCGCGATGAACTCGTCTAGCGTCTCCTTCGTCTCGGTCTCGGTCGGCTCGATCATCATGGCCTCGGGGACGATCAGGGGGAAGTAGATCGTTGGCGCGTGCATCCCAAAGTCGAGGAGCCGCTTGGCGATGTCGAGGGCGCGCACGTCGTGGTGCTTCTGCCGGTTGGCGGAGAGCACGAATTCGTGCATGCACGCGCGGTCAAAAGGCAGGTCATAGTCGTCGGTCAGGTGGCGCATGACGTAGTTGGCGTTCAGCACCGCGCTGTCGCTCACGTGGCGCAAACCGTCCGGCCCGTTGAAACGGATGTAGGTGTAGGCGCGGACCAGCACCAGGAAATTGCCCGCGTTCGCGCGGACACGCCCGATGCTGAGCGGGCCGGCGTCCTCCCAGAAGTACCCTTCGGTGCCGTGGGCCGGCAGCGGGCCGGGGAGGAACGGCACCAGGTGCTCCGCCACGCCAATCGGTCCCGCGCCGGGTCCGCCGCCACCGTGCGGTGTGCTGAAGGTCTTGTGGAGATTGAAGTGCACCACGTCGAAGCCCATGTCGCCGGGCCGCGTAATGCCCAGGATGGCGTTCGAGTTTGCCCCGTCGTAATACAACTGACCGCCGGCGTCGTGGACCATGCGCGCGATCTCGACGATGTGCTCGTCGAAGACGCCCAGCGTGTTCGGATTGGTCATCATTAGGGCGGCCACCCGACCCTCGTGCCGGGCGAGCACCTCGCGCAGCGCCCCAAGCTCCACACCGCCGCGCGCGTCCGATTTCAGCTCCACGGTCACGTAATCGGCCAGGGTCGCGCTCGCCGGATTGGTGCCGTGGGCGTTGTCGGGCATGAGCACGACGTTGCGCTGGCCCTCGCCGCGGTGTTCATGGTACGCCTTGATGATCATCAGGCCGGTGATCTCGCCGTGGGCGCCGGCGGCCGGCTGCAGCGTGACACGCTTCATGCCGCCAATCTCGGCCAGATAGCCCTCCAGCTCAAAGAGCAACTGAATCGCGCCCTGGGTGAGCCCTTCGGGCGCGAGCGGGTGAATGCGCGCGAAACCGGGCACGGCGGCCATGTCTTCGTTGATCTTGGGGTTGTACTTCATCGTGCACGAGCCGAGCGGATAGAATCCCACGTCCACGCCGAAGTTGCGCTGCGAGAGGTGCGTGTAATGGCGCACGACCTCGATCTCGCTCACCTCGGGTAGCGGCGCCGGCTCGTCGCGGAGCATGGCGGCGGGCACCAACTCGTCGAGCGGCGTTTCGGGCACGTCGAGGGCGGGCAGGGTTGCGGCGCGGCGTTCGGGGGCACCTTTTTCAAAGATCAGCTTTTCGGTACTCATTGGCTCACGATCTCTTCCAGCGCGGACACGAGGTTGTCGATGTCGTCGCGCGTGCGGGCCTCGGTCACACAGAACAGCAGCGCCTCCCCCAGCTCGGGATAGTCGCGGCCAAGCTCGTACCCACCGATGATGCCCTGCTCGCGCAGTTGGGCGTTGACCTGTTCGGCGGGCAGCGGCGTGCGGACGGCGAACTCGTCGAAGAAGGGGCGGGCGAAGAGCGGCGCGAAGCCGGGGACCGCGCTGATGCGCGATTGCGCGTAGTGCGCCTTGCGCAGACAGAGCGCACCGACATCGTGGAAGCCCCGCTTGCCGAGCGCGGCGAGATAGATGGTGGTGAAGAGCGCGAGGAGCGCCTGGTTTGTGCAGATGTTGGAGGTGGCGCGCTCACGCCGGATGTGCTGCTCGCGCGTCTGGAGCGTGAGGACGTAGCCGGTCTCGCCGGCCTCATCCACTGTGCGGCCCACGAGGCGGCCGGGCAGCCGCCGGACGTAGTCAGTGCGCGAGGCCAGCAACCCGAGCGCGGGGCCGCCAAAGCCAATCGGGTTGCCGAGGCTCTGCCCCTCCGCGGCCACCAGGTCCGCGCCGTAGCTCCCCGGAGGTGCCAGGACGCCGAGCGACGCGGGCTCGGTGATCGCGACGATGAAGAGGGCCTTGGTCGTGTGGGTGAGCCGCTCGATGGCGCGCACATCTTCGAGCGCGCCAAAGAAGTTCGGCTGCTGAACGATCACCGCGCGCGTCTCCGGCCCGAGGGCGGACTCCAGGTCGTCGAGCGAGGTCACGCCGTCGGCCAGTCCGACCTCGCGCAGCGTGAATCCGCGAGCGTGGGCGTAGGTGCGCAGGGTCGCGCGGTACTGCGGGTCCAGCGCGCGCGACACGACCACCTCGCCGCGCCCGCCCGGCCCGACGGCGAGCAGCGCCCCCTCCACCACCGCCGTGGAGCCGTCGTAGAGTGAGGCGTTCGCGACATCCATGCCGGTGATCTGGCAGACGAGCGTCTGGAATTCGTAGATCACCTGGAGCATGCCCTGGCTGACTTCGGGCTGATACGGCGTGTATGAGGTGTAGAACTCGGAGCGCTTCGCCAGGTGGGGCACGACGCTCGGCACCACGTGGTCATAGCTGCCGGCGCCCAGGAAGGAGGCATAGTGGTCGAGGTCGGCATTCAATTCCGCCATACCGGTCATGAGCCGCTTCAGGTCCGGCTCCGAGAGCGCCGCGGGCAGCTTGAGCGCGCGGGGGAGTCGCACCGCCTTGGGGATCGGCGCGAGGAGATCCTCGATCGACCGGGCGCCCACGGCGCGCAGCATCTCGCTTTGCTCGGCGGTTGTGTTGGGGACATAGGTCATGCCGCTACGTTCCTCGCTATCGGGCCACCGCTCATAGGACGGTGGTGGTCGGTGCCTCACGCCTACCTCTGGCCGTGCCGGTGGCGCGTGTCGCCGGACTCATGCCGCGGTGTTCTGACGGGTCGCGCGCGGGGATGGGCAATGGGAGACGGCGACCGTCGCGGCCGCCGTCCCGTGCCCACCACGATTATATGCTACGCGTCGACGCCGCGCGTCAGTGCCCGGCCGTCTTCGCGAACGCTTCGTACGCGGCGGCGTCCATCAGACGGTCGAGGTCGCCCTTGTCGCTCAACTTGACCACAATCATCCAGCCGTCGCCATACGGGTCGCTGTTGACGATATCGGGCGTCTCTTTCAGCGCCTCATTCATGCGGATGATGGCTCCCGCCACCGGCGAGAAGAGCTCGGACGCCGCCTTGACCGACTCGACGTCGCCAAACTTGCCCTCCGCCGCGACCTCGCGGCCCGCCTCGTCCCACGGCAGCTCGACAAAGACGACGTCGCCGAGCTCGTTCTGCGCATAGGCGGTGATGCCCACGGTCGCCTCGTCGCCCTCGACACGCACCCACTCGTGCGTTTGGCTGTACTTCAAGTTGGCGGGGACTTCCAGATCGGCCATGTGCGACTCCTTGTGCGTTCGACGAGACGTTACATCAAGACGTGGAACGAGCCGCGTGCGCGCGGGACCTGCGACTCGGGGGCTAGGACTGGGGGCGTTTGTAGAAGGGCAGCGCCGCCACCACCGCCGCGACGGGCTTGCCGCGAATCTCGACCGCGACCTCGGTCCCCGCCACGGCGTGCGCGGGCGCGACGTAGCCCATCGCGATGGGCCGGTCCAGCGTGGGCGCGTAGGTGCCGCTGGTCAGCTCGCCCACACGCGCGCCATCGCGGAGGATGGCGTAGCCTGCGCGCGGGATGCCGCGCTCGCGCAGCTCGATGCCGACGAGCTGGCGTGGGAGGCCCTGACGCCGCTCGGTCGCGAGGGCGCCCCGGCCAATGAAGTCGGCGCCCTTCTCCAACTTCACGGTCCACCCTAACCCGGCCTCGAGCGGGGTGATGTCCTCGGTGAGCTCGTGGCCGTAGAGGCAATATCCCGCCTCGAGACGGAGCGTGTCGCGCGCGCCGAGCCCCGCGGGCAGCAACCCATGCGGACGGCCCGCGTCGAGCAGCGCGTTCCAGACACGCGCCGTGTCACCGGCCGCCACATACAGCTCGAAGCCGTCTTCGCCGGTATAGCCGGTGCGCGAGATGAGCGCCGAGATGCCCGCCACCGTGCCGCGTGCGCAGCGGTAATACTTGATCTGGTCGAGTGGCGTATCGGTAATCGGCTGGAGAATTGTGCGGGCGAGGGGCCCCTGGAGGGCAATCAGGCCGGTTTCGTCCGAGACGTTGACAAGGGTGTAGCCGACGCGCCCCCTGGCTTGCTCGACGAACCAGGCCCAGTCCTTCTCCATCGTCCCGGCGTTCACAACCACCATGTACTCAAATTCGCCCAGGCGGTAGATCAGCAAGTCGTCCAGCGTGCCGCCGTCGGGCCGCAAGATCTGGGTATAGAGCGCCTGATTGACGGCGAGCCGCTCCACATTGTTCGGGACCAGTGCCTGCAGCAGCTCGAGGGCGCCCGGCCCATCCACACGAAACTCGCCCATGTGGCTGACGTCGAAGAGGCCCGCACGCTGGCGTACGGCCCGATGCTCCTCCACGATGCCACCATACTGGACCGGCATTTCCCAGCCGCCGAACTCCACAAGTCGCGCGCCGAGCTCGCGGTGGAGGTGGTAAAGCGGCGTGCGCTTGAGTGGCGCGGTGTCCGGCGCGGGCGCGGACTCGGGCGCCGCGCTGTCCTGCCGGGGCGTGTCCTCGGTCGCCGACCCTGAATCGGCCATGTCATCCCCCTTCGCGTGGGGCTTTCCCGATCCTGAGGGGCCGAATCCCTAGCCCGGCGGGGCGCGCGGGCCGTCCCGGCGCGCCGACAGTGTATCACCTGTCGCGCGCTGATAGCCCGTGGGTGACGTCGCGCCGGTGGGTGGGCATCGAGAAGCCGGACATGGGCCCGAAGATTGGCCCTAATAGATGAAGCTCACGCCCGAGCCGGCGTGCGCGTAGCGGAAGCTCACGCGCCCCCAGCCGCCACCGTTGCCATAGGCGTTCATCTCGGCCATGAGGAACCAGCCGCCGGGGTACAGAATCAGCACATGCGCGACGTGCCCCACGCCGCTCGCGCCCTGAACGCCCGGCTGGAAGACGACGGTCGCCCCCACGGCGGGTGCGCTCCCCACCCGATAGCCGCGCGCCCGCGCATGCGTCGCCCAGTACATGGCATTGCCCATGCCGCGCAGGTTTTCGTCGGGCCGCCGGTATTGGGCGTACCACGTGCACTGTCCGAACGCTTTGGCATACGGGTCGTTGGGCGGGTCGGCGACGGCATACGGCGTGTAGCCGGGGACGCGTATCCACTCGTTGGTCGGCGGCCACGGTGATACCGGAGCCGGCCGGATGCCGCTCGTCGGCGTCGGGCGGGGCGCGGATGTCGGAGTGGGTTTGGGCCGGGGAGTGGCCGTGGCCGCGGGCCGCGGGGTAGCCGTCGCGGCCGGGCGCGGGGTGGCCGTAGGGGCCGGTCGCGCAGCCTTCGGCGCCGCGGCGGGTGCTCTAGTTGGGGCGCTCGCGGTAGGGGCGCCCGCGGTGATCGGCGCGCCGGCGGTCCCGGGCGCGATCAAGCCGGGGGCGGCGGCCCCGCCCGCGCCGAGGACCTCTACCGCCCCGGCGGATGCCTGCCAGGCCGGCGGACCACCGATGGCGGCGGCACCAGCCCCGCCGGGTGCGCCCCCCGCTTCGGCGGCGAGCCCGTCCAGGGGCGGGTGGCCGGGCCCCGCGGGGCCGGAGAAGCGCATCAGCGTGAAGGCGATGATGAGCGCGAGCAGGACGGCGATGCCACCACTGATGCCGGCCCACCGGGCCCGCCCGGGCCGCCGCGCTGGGGGCACTCCGATGGCGGGGATCACCATTGTGCCGGAGGGCAGAGCAAAGTGCTTGTCGGTCGGCGCTTCCGTCATCCGGCGGATGGCCGGCGACACTGCGGGCACTTTGGCGGACGCGGGCGGTCGGAGCGCCGGCACGCGAGCGGTCGTAGCCTGGTCAATGTCGTGTGGCGTCGTGCCCGCGGCGGCTGGCAGTGGTGGCAGTCCCGTGATGCGGCGCGCATAGGCCGCGCGCTCTACGGCGGCGAATGCGCCGTTAGTGTAGGGGCCGGGGGCGCCAGTCCGGCGTCGGGACCGCTCCGGGCCTGCCGAGGTCCGGCCAATGGCGGGGCGGGCGGCGTTGTGCGCGGAGGTCAGCCAGCGCGCCGGTGGGACGGCCGGGGCGCCCGTGGGCCGGCCGGCGGGGTGACCGGTGTGCCGACCGCCAGATTCGCGGCGGTCGAGGTCGCGGAGATCCCGGCTCAACGGTTGGTCACGCCGCGGCGTTCCGGTCTCGCGCATACCGCCCCCCCACCCCACCACCCACCTGGACGCCGTCGTCAAGGCGCGCGCCAAGCGGTGCTCATCACCGCGTCCCACCCAGTTTGCCAGAACCGCTCAGTCCGCTGCGCACGATTGAGGGATGCGCCCGCCAGCCTCGGACGCGCCCGCGGACACGCCCCGTGGCCCCCGGCGGCGCCGGCGCGGACGCTAACGGCGCCAGGACGTATGGGCTATCGGCTCGGCGCCCGCGAGCTGGTCAGACGCCGTCGAGGTCGGCAAAGGCGGCACGCATCAGACGCTCGGGGTCGTGGCGGACGTAATGGTCATGCCCGTCCGCCACCAGGCGTTCCACCTCGACGTCGGGCACCATCTCGCGCACGGCGGCAAGGTCGGCGCGGACGGGGTGGCGCTGCTCCAGTTGATAGGCCGCAACAAGGTGGTCCGGGAAGGAGCCGTCGTGGAGCACCACTCTGTCCACCCGGCCGCCGAGATAGCGGTGGACCTCGCGGACGAAGTCTGACGCCTGGAAGCCGTCGGTTTCGCCGTGCTTGGTCATGAGATTACACACGTAAATCTTGACGCCCTCGGCGGCGCGGATGGATTCCGCGATGCCATCCACGAGCAGGTTGGGGAGGATGCTGGTGTAGAGGTCGCCGGGGCCGATGATGATCGCGTCGGCGCGCCGGATGGCGCGCAGCGCCTGGGGGCACGCGGCGGCGGTCTCGCGGAGAAAGAGCTGGCGGATGGCGGGCAGCTCCTCGGGATGTTCGATACCGCGTGTGTCGATGTGGGTCTCGCCTTTGATGACGTCGCCATTCTCCAGGGTGGCGCAGAGCGTGGCGTGGTCAAGCGTCACGGGGAGGACGTCGCCAGCGGTGTCGAGCAGCTCTTGCGCGTCCTGGATGGCCATGAGCAGGTCGCCGTGATTGATCTCCTGCAGCGCGGAAATGACCAGATTGCCCAGGCTATGCCCCGTCACGCCCGCTGGCGCGTCCGCCGCGTCGGCCGCGGACTCCGCGGTGTCGCCAGCATCCAGCTCCAGGGTCGCGTTGCCATTGGTTTGGCGGAAGCGGAAGGCGAAGACATCGCGCCAGAGCACACCCTTGCGCGAGAGGGCGACGAGGGCCTGGCGGAGGTCGCCAAATGGCAACTGGCCGAATTCGTCCATGAGGCGGCGCGAGCTGCCCCCGCTGTCGGCCATCGTGACGATCGCCGTGATTGCGCACGGGTAGCGCTTCAGGCTGGAGAGCAACGCGAAGGGCCCAGTGCCGCCGCCGATGGTGACGATGCGCTTGCCCAGCCACCAGTGGCGCTCTCCGCCGCGGCGGTCCATCCCCGGGCTCCTCTCTGGCCGTCGCAGTCTGATGCGTCCGCATGCCGCGCAAAGACAGGCGGTGCGTGGCAAGCGCTTGGCAAGTGCCGGACAACCCTGTGGCGAGCACGTGGCACCGGGCCGTGCCGTACAGGACAGGACGAAAGTACGGGGCTGGGGGTCTCACTCGCGGGACGAAACACACGATCGCGGCCGCGGATCGTTATGCAGAGATGAGCGCCCCATCATACGAGGCGGACGGGCGTTGAACGGCTGTGCTACAATGCGGCCACGAGCGCCGCCGAGCGACCGGAGCCGGAGCGCCCAGCTCGCCGGCCGTGGTTGGGGGTCAGGATGAGCGCGGGGGCGGTTGGTCGGGTCGAGCCGGGAATCTGGAGCTGGGGCTGGCGGGAGCGCCGCCGGGAGGGGTGGATGGAAGCGACCATCGGACGGTGCCGAAACTGCGGCCACGATGTGGGGGCGGACGCGCGGTTCTGCGCCCACTGTGGCGAGGCGCTCCGCGACCTGCAGCCGCGGGCCGGCACTGGCATGCTTCCCGCCAACCGGAAACTCAACGGCGGTCGCTATCTTGTGCTGCGTAAGCTGGCGCAGGGCGGCCAGAGCGCGGTGTACCTGGCGATGGACACGGCCGGCGGTGACCGCTGCGCGATCAAAGAACTCGGTGAGTCGCAGCTCGCGCCGAATGAGCGGCAGAAGGCCATCAACGACTTTCTCCGCGAGGGCGCCATCCTTGGCAGTCTCAGCCACCCGAACCTTTGTCGCGTGGCCAGCACATTCGTCGAGGACAACCGCTATTTCCTGGTGATGGAGTACATCGAGGGGCATAACCTGGAGGACGAGCTCATTGGCGTCGGCCGCCCGTTGGAGTGGCAGCGCGTGGTTGGGTGGGGCATCACCCTGTGCGATGTACTTGGCTACCTGCACGCGCAGGTGCCGCCCATCGTCTACCGCGACCTGAAGCCGTCCAATGTCATGCTGCTGCCCAACGAAACCATCAAGCTGATTGACTTCGGCATCGCGCGCCAAATTCTGCCGCAGCGCAGCCGCGACACGGCCCGCCTCGGCACCGATGGCTACGCGCCGCTCGAACAATACAGCGGCCGTTCGGAGCCACGCTCGGACGTCTACGCGCTCGGGGCGTCGCTGTACCACTTGCTCACCGGGCGCATCCCCGAGGCCGCCCCGTTGCGGTCCGGCGGTCAGGCGCTCACCGCGCCGCGAGCGCTCAATGGCTCTATACCCGAGGGGCTGGACCGCGTCATACAGCAGGCGCTCGTCCCGGAGGCTGACCGTCGCTTCCCGAACGCGGTCGCTATGCGCCAGGCGCTAGAGTGGGCCGCGCGTTCCGCCGGGCAGCCGGTGGGCCAAGGGCGGAGCACCTACGGGCCGGCGTCTTCGATTCCCGGGAGACCACTCGGTGGCGCCAATTCGGGCCCGACCAGCCGGCCGCCAGCGAATAGCGGGGCCTATCCCATTCCGCGCGTCTCGGCGAACAGTGGCACGTATCCGGTGCCACGCGCGCCTGGGGGCGGCATGTCGGCGCCCATCCAACGCGGCACGGGCGGTCCGGCGACCGTCCCACCAGCGGTGCCAGTCGGCGCGCGCGGGCCAATGGGGACGCCGACGGGGGCGATGGTCCCCCCGCACCTGCGCCTCTGGCCAGTCCGCCTGGACCTGGGCGTGGTGCCACCGAATCAGTCAGCCGTGCAGGTCATCGAGCTCTCGAACCGGGGCGGTGGGCAATTGGTGGGCGCCGTAGAGACGAACAGCAGCTGCGTCACGGTTGATCCCCCGCGTGTGGTCCCGGCCACGTCGCAGCTCTACATCCACGTCAACACGGCGGGATTGGCCGTTGGCGAATACCGCTGCCACGTGGCGGTGCGCACCAATGGCGGCGACCACATCATCCCCGTGCGCTTTGTGGTGATGCCCGGTGGCGCGCCCGAGGCCGACTGGGGCGCGGGGTAATTCTGAGCGCGAGGCCAGCGGTCGTTGGGAGGCGTTCCGGCGAGAAATTGGCCGGGGGCGGCGACCACATCGACGCGACCGCGGCGGGATATCCGCCGCGCGCATGCCAACGTGCCGCGTGGACCGCGACGCGCCGCCTATGCCGCGTATAATTGGCGCGCGGTGGTGTCGGCCCGACCCGCGGGAGTCGCCCGACACCGTGGCCCGCCGCCACGGCTAAAGGAGTAATCGTTCATGCAAACGCACGCCGCCCGCCTCGGGATCATCGGTGGCAGCGGGCTATATCAAATGGAAGGCCTCACCGACATCGACGAGGTGAACGTCCAGACGCCATTTGGTGCGCCGAGCGACGCCATCACGCTCGGACGACTCGACGACACGCCAGTGGCTTTTCTGCCCCGCCACGGCCGCGGACACCGGCTCAATCCCACCGAGGTGCCCGTGCGAGCCAATATCTACGCGCTCAAGAGTCTGGGCGTCGAGTGGATCATCTCGGTGAGCGCGGTGGGCAGCTTGCGCGAGCGGCTCGCGCCACTGGACCTGGTCGTCCCAGACCAGATATTCGACCGCACGAAAAGCCGAGTGAATACGTTCTTTGAGGAGGGCATCGTCGCGCACGTCTCGTTCGCGGAGCCCTACTGCCCACACTTGAGCGGATTGCTTTGGGATGCCGCTTCGGGGATAGAGGGCGTCACGTCGCATCGCGGTGGCACGTATGTGTGCATCGAGGGGCCAGTGTTCTCCACCAAGGCGGAGTCGCGGGTCTATCGCGAGTGGGGCTGCGACATCATCGGGATGACGGCCCTGCCCGAAGCGAAACTGGCCCGGGAGGCCGAACTGTGTTACGCCACGGTGGCCTGCGTCACCGATTACGATGTCTGGCACGAGAGTGAGGAGCCGGTCACCGTGGACATGGTGGTGGCCAACCTCGCGCACAATATCGCCAACGCCAAACGCATTGTCCGCACGGTCGCGTCTCGGCTGCCAATAGACCGGAGCCACGTGACGTGCGCGTGCGATAGCGCGCTCGCCAACGCCATCCAGACGGAGCGCGCGATGATCTCAGCGCCGGTGCGCGAGCGCTACCGGCTGCTCATCGGGAAGTATCTGGAGGGGTAGCGGGCAGTGCTTAGGCATCAAGTCTGAACTTGCGGAGCGGCATGCCGCTGGTGGAGGTGCGATAGGTCAGGATAGGACACATGGTATTCTGGAACATTGCTGAAGTTGTGGCGATTGATGGGGCTTGGGCGATTCCGTCACGTGCCGGTGAGCCGAACCGCGGGTTTTCAGACGCGGAAAGGGAAGGGCATGGATGATGGGCAAGGTCATTGAAGTGACCGAAGAGCAGTACGCCGCCCTTGAGCGCACAGCGGCGCAACGCGGACAAACTCTAGAGGACTTGTTGGACACGCTGATCTCCGAGGCCGCGGGAGAGCGGCATGTGTACGCCGATCTTGACGATTTCTTCCGTGCCCTCGGGGCAAGCGAGGCGGAGATCGCCGCGGCCACGGAAATCGCGCACCAAACTGATCTTCGACCAAGCGACGACGGCCGTGCGGATGCTGGCCGTGCTGCCGAAGAGTCGTTCGATGCCAACGCATGATACAGAGGGTCAGTTTCCCGCGGATTTCCAACGGATCACTGAGGACCAGCGCACTCAGTTCATGGCCGCCGTATATCACATGGTCGACGACCTGCGTGCCCGCCGGCCATTGCGCAATAGCCTTCGCGTACGGGCACTCCAGGGGCACGCTGGAATCTTTGACCTAAGCTGGGACATGCCTGATGGACGCGCTACTTTTCGCATAGACGTTCCCAAGTCTCCAGGCGACACGCATATCATCTGGCGACGCGTGGGCGGACACGAGGTCTTCAAGCGACCATAACATTCCGCCGAACCACGCAACAACGCATTGTGTGCGCCAGTCGAGCCACTCGCCCAGGCCGATGAGTGTCATGACCGCCAACTCCCTCCTCATCGGGCACCGGATCCCAGCGGATTGCGCACGAGGAAGTCGGTCAATGTCGCTCGGAAGTCCTCGGGCTTTTCGATGAGCGGCGAGTGGCCGCAATCCGCGTACACCACCTCGGTGTACTTGCCTCCGCCGGCTTGATAGCGGTCGAGCACGGCGCGCAGCTGGGTCAGCATCGGCTGAGGTGGGCAGACGGCATCGCCGGGCCAGCCGGGGATCACGCCGAGCTGACCGAGCGCCGCCGGGTCGACCATAGCAAAGTCGCTGACGAGCTGGTCATCCGCGCCGTGCACCCACAGGATGGGTGGACCGTCGCGCAGGTCACCCAGGGCGCTCTCGTCGCAATACTTCGGCGAAAGCGCGTTGTTGGGGCCGTAAACACCCGGGCCGGCGTAAGGCCAGTTGGGCGACTTGACACCGTCGCCGGGGTAATATTGGTCGCCGATGGCCATCATCAGCATCTGCTCGACCATCACGTCTTCGCGCATGGGGTCGAACTGAAACGTCGGCTTGACGATGATGGCGCGCAGCGCGGAGCGCGCGGTGAATGGCGAGTCGGCCGAAGTGTCTTTGGCCCGATAGCGCGCGACCACCTCCGGGCTGATGAGGCCACCGCCACTGCCGGCGAAGTCGGGGTAGTTCGGCGCGCCGTTAGCGCCATGCGTCCCGCCGAATCCGTAGGGGGAACCGGATGCGTGCAGTGTGAGAGTGCGCACGCGCGCGGGGTGGTCGAGCGCGTACCGCATGGCGATGTTGCCGCCGAGTGACCAGCCGAGCAGGTGGAATCGTTCCCAACCGAGCGCAACGACGAGGGCTTCGAGGTCATTGCTGTAGTCGCGAAGTCCGCGCGTGGCGTCGGTGACTTTCGCCTCGCTGGCGCCATAGCCGCGGTGGTCGGGCGCGACGATATGGTAGCCCGGCATCGCCGCCATCAGCTCCTCAAAGAAGCGCGCCGATGAGGCGTTGCCGTGGGCGAGCAGGACGGGATCGCCATCCGCGGGGCCGCTCTCGTACACGTGCTGGGCGAGGCGGGTAGTGTGAACCACGCGCGAACGGACGGCGGGCATGAGGGGGAAGCGTGAGCCAGGTGGAGTGGGTGATTGCTCGATCACATTGGCCTCCTTGGGGTCATTAGAGCAGATGCGCGCGGCAGTTGGCAAGCGAGCAATTAGCTCGAACGTGCTCAGTTGGCCGTGGATCGCCTGGACGCCGAGTTATCATCGGGCCGGGGCGTCGGGGGGGCGTCGGGGAGGCGGGCGACGAGGATGCGGTCCCAGCCCGCATAGTCGGCGAAGACGCGGATGGCGGCGGTTGGGAGACGCGTCTGGGCAAGGGCGACGAGGGCTGGGCGCTGGTCATACCCGAACTCGAGATAGATGGAGGCTCCGGGCCTCAGGTAAGCGGGAAGGTCCGCGAACAGCCGCCGCAGGTGGCCGAGGCCATCTTCGTCGCCAAAGAGGGCGAGCGCCGGCTCATACGCGCGCACATCGGGCGGGAGGATCTCGGCGTCGCCCGGCGCGACATACGGGAGATTGGCGACCAGGAGGTCGACAGGGCCGGGGACTGGCGCGAGCAGGTCGCCATGAAGCAAGGTCACGCGGTCCGCGACGCCCAGGCGTGACGCGTTGTCGGCCGCCAGGGCGAGCGCGTCGGTGGAGATATCGGCGGCGTAGACGCGGGGGAGGCGCGGCTCGTGTGCGACCAGGGCGACCGCTATGGCCCCACTGCCAGTGCCGAGGTCCGCCACGACTGGGGGCGTTCCGCCCTCCAGGCGGCTACGCGCGTCTTCGAGCGCGAGCTCGACGAGCAACTCGGTCTCGGGGCGAGGAATCAAGGCACGGGGGTCGATGAGCAGGTCGAGGCCCATAAACTCGCGGTGGCCAGTGAGATAGGCGACCGGCTCGCCGCGCGACCGCCGCGCGACCAGAGCGGCAAAGGCCAGCGCCCGCTCGCCAGTGATGAGGCGTTCGGGATACGCGAGGAGTAACGCACGCGACGCCCCGACGATATGACCTAGCAGGACGGCGGCGTCAAGGTCCGGTGTGGCCGTGGCCGCTGCAAGGGAGAGCGTGCCCCACTGGAGCGCGTCGCCCCAGGTGCGGAGCGGGGCGGGAGACGGGTCCGTGGCTGACATGGCGAGCTCCTCGCGGGCGCGCGGGCTTGGCCGCGCCGCGACCACCCATGCTATACTATACGGTGGCAGAGCACCGGGCAGCGCTGGACGCGCGAGGCGCCCGTCACATGGTCCCGGCGGCGATGATGGTCGGGGTTTCCCACGAAAGGTCGACAGCCGTGTATGACCCGGATGAGAATCTGGACGAGCTGTTTCGGTCGGAAGAGGCCGCGCCGGATTGGTTCAAGACGAATATTCCCTGTCAGGTGGGCTGCCCGGCCCATACCGATGTGTCGACCTATATCGGTCTGATTTCGCAAGGGCGCTTCGACGAGGCCTACCTGCTCAACCGCAACGCGAACGTGGTGCCGGGGGTGCTGGGGCGGACATGCGCGCGCCCCTGCCAGCCGGTCTGCCGCCGCAACAAGATTGACGGCGAGCCGATCGCCATCTGCTGGCTGAAGCGGGCCGCGCACGACCACCGGGAGTACCGGCAGGTCCCGCGGCGCCCGGAGGTGACCCGGGACAAGACGGTGGCGGTCATCGGGGCAGGGTCGGCGGGCCTGGCGTGCGCTCGCGACCTGGCGGAGATGGGCTATAAGGTCACGGTGTACGACGAATACGCCGCGCAGGGCGGCATGATGGTCGGTGGCATCCCAATCTGGCGGCTGCCGCGCGAGGTGACACACGAAGAGTGCGAAGAGTATATGGACGCGCTCGGCGTGGATGTGCAACTGAACACGCGGGTTGGCCGCGATGTCGCGCTGAAGGATCTGCTCGGGCAGTACGACGCGGTCTACATCGGCGCGGGGTGCATGCTCTCCAATCCCATCAGTGGCCCGGACAACAAGCTGGTGCCGGGGCACGACCTGGAAGGCGTCGTGTCGGGACTGCCGTTCCTCGAGAAGGTCAACTTCGGCGAGCCGGTCTTCGTGGGCAAACGCGTGGCGGTCCTCGGCGGCGGCTTCACGGCGATGGACTGCTGCCGGTCGTCAGTGCGCTTTGGGGCGGAAAAGGTTTACGTGCTCTACCGGCGCTCGAAAGAGGAGATGCCGTCGGACGAGTACGAGGTGG
>JANWHL010000051.1 GCA_025450405.1 Ktedonobacterales bacterium | reverse complement strand
GCGCGGGCGACCCGCGGCATCCACCAGCGCGCGGCCGACGGGGGCGAGCAGAGAGAGCGCGACTGGGACGATCGCCACGATGTCGAAGAGCTTGGCCCCCACGCCCAGACCCAGCGCGCATCCCGCCCCGAGCGCGAGGGCGGGACGGCGGCGCCCCGACGTGTGGGGAACGAGAATGGCCAGCGCCACGGCGGCGGTCGCCAGCGCGAGCGCGGGCACCTCGGCCTGGAGGGTGGACGACTCGCGCAGATAGGTCGGGTCGGCGGCCAACAGGGCGAGGGCAAGGACGCCGATCCAGCGTCCGCCGAGGGCGCGGCCGGCGACGTAGATGGCGGCGAGACCCACCAGCGAGTACACCACGATGCCCAAACGCGCGGCGACGAGGGTCTGACCGAAGAGCAGATAGAAGGGGTAGACGCCGGCCAGGAAGAACGGCGGCTGCGACGCGAAGACGGAACTGTAGAGCGGGTGACCCGCGGCCATCGCCCGCAGCGACTGCCAGTACACGCCCTCGTCATAGTCCGTCGCGATGCCGCCGAGCGGCCAGAGGCGCACGAATAACGCGACCACCCCGATCGCGATCGCGGCCCAGGTGGAGGGTGCGAGTCGGCGCGCGCGATCCATCAGCGCGACGCGCCGCCAGAGCAGCGTCAGCGTGTCGGCCGTGGGGGCGTCGCCCGCGGCTGTCGTGCCGGGGACATTCGCCAGCGACTCGCCAGCGGGCGTAGGGGCGTCCACGGTCGCCCGCCCGGCATTGTCGAGGGCACCACCGGGCACGGGCCCCGGCGCCTCAGGTGTGCCGGCCCCAGCGGCTTCCGATCCTTCGCTCATGTGCGCGCTGTCTCCCCGGATGCGTGACGTCCCACTCCCGTATGATACACCGCGCCCGAAGTCTACTCCGAGTCCCCACACGTGGTAGAGGCATCGCCAGGTCGCGTGCCCGCGCGGGCCACATTTGATTGACTCACGTGGCGACGTATGTTATAAGGGTACCGCCGCCTGCACGAACGCTAGCGGGATCGGGAGACACAAGGAGCGTCAAATTGGAACTGGCAACGCCGCATGTCAGCAGTGGAGGATCCGTCCTATCCCGAAGCAAAGCCGCGCTCACGCCGCCATGGTGGCGTGCGCATCGCACCGCGGTGCGCGTCCGCTCGCTTGAGCGACAAGTGGCCGCGTTGGCCGCGCGTGAGCAAGCATTGGCCGCCCTGGCTGGGCGCCTCGCGCGGATCCGGGAGGAGGACCCGCGCCAGACAGCGCTCGATCTACACGACGACCCCGTTCAGCGCGCCATCCTCCTTGTGCGCCGGCTCGACGTCGGTCTTGTGGGTATGCGGGAGCGGCTCCGACCATGCAATGACTCCATTACTTTGAGAAGTGGAAAGTGCGGCGGGGCGCTCCTCACCGCCTCGGTGCCTCTTGGAGCCCAAGTCCCCCGGAGCGCCGGATGAGCGACCAGCCATTTTCGACATCAGATCCTGCTCCGGCTATTCGTGTCGCCGTCGTCGACGACCACCCAATGATGCGCGAGGCATTGCGCGCGCTACTAGACCGTGCGCCGGGCATCGCCGTGGTCGGGATGGCCGGCCAAGGACGAGCGGCGGTTCGCATCGCCCAGAAACACCCGCCTGATGTCATGCTACTCGACATCGGTCTCCCTGACATCAGCGGGATCGAAGTCGTGCGCCAGGTACGTAAGCTGGCGCCGGCCGTCAGATTCGTGATCTTGACTGGACATGACCAGGCTGAGTATGCCTCTGTCTTACTCGCGCTAGGAGTCCGGGGCTACGTTCCGAAGACGGTTGGCGGCGGCGAGATCGTCGCGGCAATCCGCGATGTCGCGTCGGGGCGCCGGTACTTGGCCGGGGCGGCCGCCTCGTCCGATCCGCACGCTGAACATCACCTTGACCCTCTGACGACGCGCGAGCTGACGACGCGCGAGCGAGAGGTGCTAGAACTGCTCGTGAAGGGCCTCCACAATGCCGAGATCGCCCGCGAGCTCGTGCTCTCGGTGAAAACCGTGGGCTTCCATGTCGGCAACGTGTTGGGGAAGCTAGGGGCACGATCACGGACAGAGGCCGTGTGCATTGCGCTACGCCTGAATCTATGCAAGCCTCCAGACACTGAGCGGCCGACGCGTGCCTGAGGCATTGCCATTTGGTCTGCCGGGTTTGGGCAAACGGAAACCTCAAGAGACTGGGAATCCTCCCAGGGCAATTCGCCCATCTGCAAGCTATACTGAGCCCACCGGCTGGATAGTGTCCGCGCAGCCTGATCCGAAAAGTCCGTGTCGTCCGGTATAACCGCTGGGCCGCCAAATCGCGGACTGCGCACGGCCAAACTCCAGCCGCCCAGGAAGTTCGCGACCCTCGCCGAGATGGGGGAGGGGCAAAGATGCGATAGGAGGCGATACTATCATGAGCAGACTGGCACGCGCCGCAACGTTCCTTGTCACATTGGCCGTTTTTGTGGGAACCATGGCCGCCGGGACAACATATGCGCACGCCCTGTCCGCTAAACGGCTGACGAACCGAGCGATTCCTAACTCGTGCACTTGGTATGTTAAGGCATCGAAGTCCGCGAACTACTAAAGCGGCTCGACGTTCATTGGTTCCTACACAGTATACATCTATGAGAGCTCCTGCCAGGCCAGCGTATTCTTGAACGGCGCTGATTTCGATGGCACTGGGGGCGGCGAGACCGGCTGCCAGTCCGGAAGGATCTCGGTCGCCGGATCGTTGAATAACATCAACGAGTCATACATGGGTGGATCGCAAAGCGCCAGCAGTTTCGGGGCAAGCGCTTCCTGCTCGTACAACTACCTCGAGTGGGACGCAAACAACGGCAGCGGCTATACCGTGCCGCATGGTACCACGATCGCCTCGAATGCTACTCCGGCGTATGCGGGGAGCTCGGGGACGAACATTTCCACTTCATACTACTTTGCCTAGAACGCTGATGCATGGCCGCAACGGCGCTGCCTGTACCGAAACGGTGCGGGTAGCGCCAACCATGCGACGGCGTGGTGCGGCATCTGGTCGGACCGTTCTAGCCGGTTCGGCAGGCCTGCCGCGGCGCCCACCTCGCGCGACTGGCTAGGATGTTGACCCAGTGTGGAAAGGAGCTGTCCTTGCCCACTTCAGACGGCCCCCAGGAGCGGATCGACATGGGCGCTGAGGATGCACGCCAACGGCGCATCGAAGCGCTCCGCGACCTGGCGGACGGTCCGTCCACCTCCCCGGGCGCGGTCACGTCATCGGCGCACCGCGACCGCACGGCGCGGCGGCCGCCGATCCCCAGGGGTGCACTTGGGTGGCGCGTCCTCGTACCCGCGCTGCTGATTATCCTCGCCGTCGCCGGCGCGACCCTGCGGTTCACGCTCTTCGCCGCGCACGGCCCAGCAAACGGCGCGTCGCGGCTGGTCCCCATTATCCCCGGGCTCGATCACCTGGATTGTCCTCGGGACGTTGCCTGGTCCCCCGACCAGTCGCGGATCGCCGTGCTGGGGTACACTGGCGACTGCCCCAGCTTGCAGGGGCCGGTGGGCGCTCGCCAGGGGCCATCGCCCGTGCTCCACGGCGTGCTCGACATCTATAATACCCGGTCCGGTCGCCTCGTCCGACAGGTGCTTCCCGACGCGGCGATCACCGCGGCGGTTCGGGTTCCAGCCAGTGTGCTGGCCTATCTCCAGGCGCATCCAGCTCCTGGCGGCACGACCCCGTTCGACATCAACTACACGCATGTGCTCTGGTCGCGCGACGGCCGGCGCTTTGTCGTTACCTTCAATCTCTACCTCCCGACCGCGCCGCCCGTGACGCCCGCAAACCAACCGCCATATTGGCCAGGCACCGAGGTGGATGGCGTCCTCACCATGGGAGCCGATGGCGGCGCCCCACAGGCGTATGTCCTTGGGGCGGGAGCGCCCGCGACGGCTTCCATCGTGGAATGGGATCTCGACACTGGCGTGCCGGTCACCATACCGCCGGCGCTCTCCGCGCCATCCGCCTCGGGACCAGCGGCGCTCACCACGCTCCCGCCCGCGCTCGGCTATCGCTGGGGCGCGCACGGCCAGCTCGTCCCCCAGTCGCCGCTCGGTGGACCCTCGCCGTCCGCCCCGCCGCTCGCGCCCATCGGCGACCCGAACGGCGGCGACAGCTTCACGATCTGGCAGCCGGGCGTCGCCTCGGACCAGATCCCCGCCGCGGATCCCGGCCAGGGGCCGTTGGACGGTGTCCTGACGTGGTCCACTGACATCAGCGCCCTCTCGCCGGACGGACGTTACGTCGTGGAGCACCTCGACCTCGCTGGTCTGGTAGCCGCGCCCTCGTCCTCCATCCCCAGCAACGGCGCGCTGGTGTCGCACGGCTGGGGCGGCGCGCCAGTGCTGCCGTTGCGGGACGCCGGGTTCGGGCAGGCGGCTGGGCTGCTGGCCCAGGATGCCATTACGTCGCCCTTCCTCTACGCGGTGGCGCCGATCGGTCCACGCGGGGCCCTGAGCGACGGCGTGCCCATACCCCTTCGTGGGGTGCTGGTGGCCTGGCGGCCGGATGGGCGGGTGGTGGCGGTGGACGCGGCCACGCCGGACCACGCCGTGAAGCTCTATGACTGCGCGAGCGGTCGACTGCTCGCCACGCTGGTGCCGCTCACGCAGTCCCTGGACCACACCGGTGCCCGCGAGGATGGCGAGGCCAATGTGCTGCGCTGGTCGCCCGATGGCTCGCGCCTGGCGCTCTTCGACACCACGCTCCAGTCGGTCACCGTCTGGACCACCAGCCAATTGCCGCGGTGATCGATCGCTGGCCGGCGCGCGGCCGCAGCGGGGTTGGCCCTCGGTGGGGCCGGCTTCGCGGGCCGAGCGCGTCTCCGCGCCGCCGCCCGGGGTCGGCCCGTCATGGTGCGCGTCTGGGTCGGACTCCGCATGGTCCGCGTGTTATGCACTCGTAACCTGCCATAGCGCCCGCGTAAGCCCCGTGGCGCACGCTATGGT
Organism: Ktedonobacterales bacterium; assembly: GCA_025450405.1. Taxonomy (GTDB): domain Bacteria; phylum Chloroflexota; class Ktedonobacteria; order Ktedonobacterales; family JADMIN01; genus JANWHL01. Next base: position 433 of record JANWHL010000051.1, on the reverse strand, counting down.
CAGGCGGCGCGTAGCCGCGATGATCCATGCCCGCGCGGCGGGCCATGCGCGTCAAGCTGACGTGTACAGGAGGACCACCCCATGAGCGCGGCGGCAGCATCTGACACAGTGGAACTGGGATCGTGGATCGGCGATGGCGTGCGGCTGTGGCCGGCGGATCGCGCGGCGGCACGCGCACCCCGGCCCACACGCCCCGAAAGGGCGCGGGTGAGCCGGCCGGCTGAATCGCCCGCTGAACCGGGCCGCGAGCCCGAGGAACTCGGGGCGTTCACGGATTCGTCCCCCGCGGCGCCCACGCGGCACCACGATGTTCGACGCGCGCGCGCGGGCGGCGCCAGCGGCGCCGAGGACGCCTTTAAGAGCTATCTCCAGGACATCCGCGGCCTGGCGCTGCTCTCGCGCGAAGAGGAAGTGGTGGTGGCCAGGAGCGCCG
>JANWHL010000050.1 GCA_025450405.1 Ktedonobacterales bacterium | reverse complement strand
CCGCTCGTGGCCCACCGGCTCGCGACGCCACCGCCTCGCGGAGGGTGCCCGCGTGGGCTGGCCCACTATAGACGCCCGCGTGCGCCGCGCGAGAGGAAGTTCGCGATGGCCGCCACCCAATACATCGCGTCGCCGCCCATGGTGGCCGGCGCGGGACGCTCTGGCCGCCGGCCCATGCGCCGCGCGGTCCGGCCAATCTGCGCGCTCGTGGCCGCGCTGATGCCACTGGCGCTCGCCGCCTGTGCCTGGCCAGCCAGCACTGGTCCCGACTGGCACCAGCGCCGCGTCATCCTCCTGACCGGCGTCTGCTTGAGCACAGTGCACCTGCCCCCGCCCCCGCCCCTGCCACCTGGATTGCCCGAGCTGCCCGCCGCGCCCCGTCTGCCGTCCTGGCTGACCTGCGGCTCCGACGACCAACCGCTCGATGCCCGCCAGCACGCGCTGGAGACGTTCGGGTCGCTCGTCGGCGCGCTCGAACACCTCCACGGTGGGGCGCAAGCGTACCACGACGGCGACTTCCGCTACTTCAGTTATGACCCCACCAACCTCGCGACCTATACCCCCGCGGACACGCGACAATCGCTCGACACCGCCGCGGCCGCCCTGGAGCGCGAATTCGCCACCTGGCACCATGCCGAGCCTCGCGCCACGTTCGACCTCGTTGGTCATTCCCTTGGCGGCGTGATCGCCGCGCTCTGGGTCGCCGCCTACGCCACCCCCGACGAGCTCCGCTACGTCCACGCCATGGTCACGCTGGATAGCCCGGTGGCCGGGTATCCCCAGCCACTCTATGGCTATCTAGCGCCCTATCTTGCCCCGCTCTTCGGTGACCCCGCCCAGGCGCTCTCGGCCAGCGCGGCGCTCATGCGGCGCGTCGCCGCCGCCCCATCACGCTGGAAGGTGGGGCCAGGTCATTACCTCAGCGCCGTGTATGACATCGGCAATCTGCGCGACCTCGTCGTGCCCGCGTTCGTGGCCACCCTCCCGGGCGCGGATGGCATCATCGACGACCTGGGTCTGGGGCCCGACGACTTGAACCACGGGGCCGTGCTCTCCGCGCCCAAGGCGCTCACAGCGGTCGGGGGCGTGCTCGGCACCACAGGTGGCCCACAACTGGCCACCTGATCGTGGCAACCCGGCTGAGGATAACGCGCTGAGCAAGCCCCCTGCCCACCCACGACGATCACCCCACCGCGATTGACAGCGACCCGTCCGCCAGGTACACTGCCGAGTGCGGCAGCCGCATTGTGCTGGCTGTCCACCTATCTTCAGCGTGCCCCTCCCAACGCATCTAGTCCCAGCACAACACGCGGCCGCGCCCAGCCGGCGCTGGCCGCCCTGAGGACGTGACATGCCAGAACATCTTCCTGTCGCGCGCGCCGAAGCCGCACGTGTCGCGGGCGTGGCGCTGAACGACGCGCCCACTGCCACCGGGCCGCGGTCCTGGGCGAACGCGGCCTGGGTCGCCCTTGCCGTGCTGCTCGTCCTGATCACGGTCTCAGGTCTGCTCAGCGCGTTCCTCGCGCGCTGACACTCGCCCAGGACGCCGCCACGTTGGCGCCGCATCGCTCATCGCGCTACCGACGCGGGAGCACCGCCCTTGGGTGCGCGTTGGCCCGCCATATGCGGGGCCACGCGCGATGTTCCATGCTCGCGGCGGCTCCGATCGCGCGCTGCTCCAGCTCGCATCCTCGCCGTGCGCCTCGGCCCCACGCCGCGCGACTGGCTGACCGCGCGTCGCGCCCCGGGTTCCGCGGACATGCGCCAGGACTCACCAGCGTGAACCGCGACGAATGGCCGAGTCGAATCGTCTTGCCATGTACGAAATCGGACCACGCGCACGTGTGCTGGCACGCGGCCGCACGCCGTTCCCGTGGCACTCCCCAGCGAGACACGGCGGCGATTGCGGTCGTGCGTTCGAAATGGACCGGGACAGCGACGATCGACCCTGGCGGCGGGCGGGTAGCTCAGCGTCCTCGCGGCACCTCGGCTATACGGGCCGACCACACACGCGGCGCACCGCCCCACGACTGAACGGCTGGACGGTGTGACTGACGGCAGGTAAAGGCGAAGGGAAGAAAGCGGTGGACAGGCCTCCTGATCGGGCGGACCCCGCCCGCGTACGACTCGAACCTGATCCCATCGAGGAGCAGGAGACGCTCCCACTGCCGGATAAGGTGAGCGCCGGCCTCCAGCGTCCGTGGGAGACGCGCGCCGTGATCGCGGGCATCCTCTTGTTCGCGGTGGTCGCGAGCGTGCTGCTCGCGACCTATCCACGCATCATCGCGGCCTTCGATCCCTACTCCACCGGCCGGGTCACCGAGGCCAATCTGCTCGTGACCGTGACGGCGCCCGGAACCATTGCCGCGCCCACCTACCAGGTCGCCGTTCCCACCGCCACGTCCGCCAGCGCGGTCAAAGTCACCATCGGCCAGACCGTCACCGAGGGCCAGGTCCTCGTTCAGCTTAGCGGCGCGGACCTGCAAGCCGAGGTCAATGCCGCCCAGACGGAGGTCAGCGCGGGAGGCTCGGTGCTGTCGGCCGCCCAGAACGCGCTGTTTGCCACGCAAACCGCGGCGTCCTCGACCCTGGACGCGGCACTGTTGACCGAGCAGAACTCCATCCAGAACGTCTGCCCGCACGACTCGCACCCGAGCGTCTGCGTCAACGCCGCCCAGGCCACCTATACCGCCGTCCAGGACCAGACACAACAACAACTCGCCGAGGCGCAGAGCCAGGTCACCCAGGCGCAGGCACAGGTGTCCAGCGCCCAGGCCGCGGTCCAGACCGCTCAAGCCGCCCTCCAGTCCGGCACCACGGTCGTGGCCCCACATGCCGGCACCATCGCCTTCATAGGCGTCGGCGCGCCGACAGCGAATGGGGTCTCTGGCACGGGTTCGTCCACTGGCAGCACATCCGGCCCCCCCACGCCCGTCCCCAGCGCGGCACCCTCGCCCTCACCAACGCCCGCGAATCCCTCCCCGGCACTTGCCGTCACTCCCATGATCCAGATCGTCGACCTCACCGCGCCGCAAATTGTCGCCACGGTGAATCAGTCGCGCATCCCGTCTATCCAGCCGGCCCAGACCGCCACGTTCTCGCTCAGCGCCTTCCCCGGCCGGACATTCCGCGGCACGGTATCGTCGATCTCGCCGTTTGGCCAGCCCAGCGCGCACGGCCCGACGTACGGCGTGACCATCACGGCCGATGCGCAGAGCCTGAACGGCGTCATGCCGCTGCCGGGCATGACCGGCCAGGTCGTGATCAAGACCGCGCAGCGGTTTGGCGTCCGGCTGGTTCCGAACGGCGCCGTCACGTTCGGCGACCACGCGGCGGACCCACGGGCCGGGTACCTCACCCGCGCTCAGGTGAATGCCGCCCAGTCCGCCGCGAATCAACAGCTGACCACGCTGGAAAGCTCCGACCCCACCGTCTCGCAGGAGCAGCCACGCGCCGCCTTCATCCTCGAGCTCCGCAACAACAACCTGGTGGCGATCCCCGTCGTGGTTGGTCTGACCAATGGGTCCGTTTATGAAGTGCTCACGGGCCTGAAGGCCGGCGACATGGTCGTGACAGGCGCGCGCTCAGGCGCATAGCGCCATCCCGCGTACGCTCACCCGCGCAAAGGCCACCGGCGCACCGCTCTCGCGGCGACCAGCGGCCCATCGCGTTCGCTCGTCCCACTTACCAGCCGTCGACGTCGGCGGTCTCCCCCGCGGCTCCACCGATTATGCCCGGCCCACCGTTCCTTCTTGCGCACTCTCCTTGACTGCCCCCGCCGCCAGCTCCCCGTGCCTGGTGGACATGGCGGCCATAATGCCATGCCGCAACAGCCACGCGCGCGTGGGCGCGACCGCCGCCGCGCGGAGCAGGGCCAGAGTCGGCGTGGCACGTCGCTCCACCCAGTCCGCCGCCCGCGGATCGGCCAGCAGTGCATCGAGCACGGCGGCATCGCGGACCTCCAGAATCGCGGTGCCAGCGCGCAGCCGCACGCGTTCCGCCCGCCGCGCCCAGTCCGCGATGGTCGTGCGCACATTTTGCGGCAGTGGCCCCCCGATCACCGCCTCCAGTCGCTCGGCGACCGTGTCCGGTGACCACCCGGCCTGACACGCACCGGCGAACGATTGGCGCGTCAGGGCATAGCGGGCGGCGCGGTCCACTCCCCGCGGCTCCGCGCAGGTGTCCAACGCGAGCACAGTCGGCGCCGCCAGGGGGGGCAATGCCACGATCTCGAAGTTGGGCTGCGCCACCACACGTCCCACGGGCTCCATGGGCGTTCCCGCCCCTTGCTCCGATCGCAGCGCCGCGACGGCCGCGGTCGTCCGCCAGCGCGCGGTGGTACCACCAGGCGGGCCACTGGTGGATGCTCCGGCGGGAAGCTGCTCGTGCGCGCTTTCAGGCACCACGAATCCCAGCCAGCACAGTGGACCAGTGAGCGCCGCGCGGACCACATCGGCGTCGGACGCGTCCCATCCAGCCGGCACCGCTCCCCCCTCACCCCCAACCAGTACCCGCCCCTGACCCACGTCGAATCCCGGCTCCGCGCTCCCAACGGCGCCTGAACGCGCGGCGGCCCGCGGCCGGGCGCGTCGCACGGTGCCACCAAGGGGCGTCGCTGGCGGTGGAAGGACCAGCGCGTCTCCGGGCGCGAGGTCGATGAGCATCTGCTGCGCGCGCCGCCGGGCCACCGCGATCCGTGGTGGCGCCGGCGCCAGCAGGCGCGGCGCGTGAGGCGCCGCGCGACCGTGGTCCATCCACCACGCGCCCGCCACCCACAGGCGCGCGGCGAGCCTCAGTCGCTCGGAGAACGGCAGCGCCAGATATCGCGCCATTTCAGCGCGATCGGCGGCGACCAGCCGGCGGTCGTCCTCCTGTCGTAGCAAGCCGAGACGTTCCAGCAGGCGGCGCATGAAGAACACCCGGCCATCGTCTGGCTCGGCCAGCGTGACCTCGTCATCAACCGCGCCAGGCGCCATTCCCTCGCGGAGACGGCGCAGCGCGAGACGCGGCACGTGCTGACCACGCCCCATGGCGAATCCGCCCGTGGTGGCCACCACACGCCAGTAGCGGTAGAGGTCGAGTTGAAACGCCGCGGCGGCCTCCAGACCGTACGCCCCCGTGTCCGCACCCCACGTGGTCGCCGCCGTGGATGACACCGTGGATGACACCGTGGGCGCCGCCGAGCCCACTGTATCGTCCCGCCGGCGTACCGGTTCCTCTATCATGCCCCACCCCTGGTTCCAGCGCTTGCGCCGCACTTCTCCCGAAAATCGCCCGCTGGCCGCTCCGCTGCCCCCACTGCCCCGGTCGTCCGCCACCTCCACGACCCGCCCTACGCTCAGGATGACACGCGGACCTTCAATTCAGCATTCGCCCCCCACCACCCCGCCCGCCCGTGCTCGCTCCCATTTTCACCCGCCTCACTGGCGGGCGGCCGCCAGCGAACTTACACGACGAATCCCCGCCGATTCAGTGCATGCCGGAGTGGTTCCACATCGCCTGCCGGCACCAAAGCCAGTGTCGGCGTCACCACCCGGCAGCGCGCCGCGACACTCGGCGCCGTCGCCAGCGCCTCACGCAGTGCGGCCTCGTCGGCGGCCTCCAGTGGCACCAGTCCCGACTCGATGCGCGCCTCGCCATAGCGCTCGCGCCAGGCACGCGCGACGCTCTCGAAAACGCCGGCCGCATGCGTCCCGTCGTGGGCGTCAAGCGCCCGCAGGCATGCCAGAGCGGCGTCGGGCGAATGCCCCAGGTCCAGCTCACGGGCGGCGCGATCATCCGCGGGCCGCACCATCAACCGGCCGCCGGCAACTCCACTCACCTCGGTCCACGGCGCGAGCGCGTCGAGAGCGCCGGCGCCCGTGGCGCGCGGCAGCAGCGCCAGCGTGCCCCCGCGCGCCGGCAGCGCCGCCGGCCCCCAGCCCAGCCCCAGCGATTCCGCGTGCGCGGGCGCCTCATCCGTCAGCCCGAGTACATACGCACCCTGCGCCGTCAGCCGGCACGCGAACGCCCCGGTCACCACCGCCTCCCGCGGATCGATCGCCAGCTCAACCGCACCCCACCAGCGCAGGGGGCCGGTCAGCAGCGCCGTCACATACCGGCCCTCCGCCCGGCGCCACTCCGCCCGCTCATCAGCGCGCAAGCGCCGCCCCGTGTCCACCTCTTCGAACCACCACGCCGGCTGCTCAAAGGCTCGCTGGCGGCCACGCAGAAAATGCGGGTCCAGCCACCACAGGAGATCGAGCAGATCCTCCACGGCGACCCACTTCTCGGCCGGTAGGCGCGCCACCGCCGCCACCAGGCGCCGCCGCGCGGCCGTGTTCTCGGCGGCCAGGGTCACAGGTCGCAGACCCGGATGGGTGGGATCGTACCGCACCTGAACGTCCGATCCCTCGTCGCCGAGATCCAGCAACTCATCCCGATCGTCGACCTCCAACCAGACCTGGAACGCGGCGCGCAGCGCCAGCGGCCATTCTACCGGTGGCAGCCGTCCAAGGTCTCCTAGCGCGGGCGCGAATCCAGATGCCGCGCGTGCGCGTGGAAGAAGCCGGCGCACCATGCGCACGAGGGCCGGCGGCAGCTGCGCGGCGCGCGCCCAGGCGGCCAGCTCCGCGTCAGACGGCTCTCCCGGCATGGGTGGCACCGGCCGCGATCGCGCTCTGCCCACACGCCGCGCCCGTTCCCGTTCCCATGCCCCCCGGCGATCCCCACTCGCGGCGCCGATGCCGCCAGCGTCCGCCAAGCCCACCGGTCCCGGCGCGCGCGCCAGCAACCCCGCCGCCGCGCAGAGCTGGCGCGCCATCGCTGGCTGGACGCGTGCCACGCGCTCTGGCTGACCCTCATTGCGCGGCAACCATGGTGGTCCCCGCTCCCCGGCCACGGCCAGCGCTCGCAGCGGCAGGGCGCTGCCAACCGCGGCGGCCACCTCGGGTGGAATCACCCAACCAGCGGACGCGCGCGATCCGCCCGCTTCGCCGATGCCGCCGCGCGCGCGAAAGGCCAGTCCATGACGCGCCAGCACCTCCAGCGCGGTCTCAACCGCGGACCAGCCGAGGTCGGACCGCTCGGCGATGCCGCGCACATCCGCCTCTGTCAGCGCGTTCCCCAGAAAGTTGAACCCGCGAAGCAGGTCCACCGCCCGCCCGTCCAGTCGCTCGAGGAGGCGGCCGACAAACGCCGGGTCCGCCAGCGCGCTCGCGAGCCGGGCCGTCATGACGCGCGGATCGGTGTCGTTTGAGTAGTCGTTTGCCTGATCGTCGGCCTTCGCGCCCGCTCCCGCCGCGCTGCCTGGCTCAGGCCCCAGAATCCGCCGCGCCAACGCCAGGCGGTCACCGTCCGCCAGACGCCGCAGCTCCTCTACCAGTGTTGGCCGCCCGGCTTCCACCTCCGCGGAGACCGGCGGTTGCGTGCCGCCACCGATGTGCTCGCCGGGCGTCGGGGATGGTATGCCGCCGGGTGCCGCGGAACGACCCACGCGGTCGCTGTTCCGCCCCGTCCCCGCCGCGCCTGGGCGCTGACCAGCCTCCGCAACCGCGCTAGCGGCAAAGTCACCGGGGCGGCGGATCCACGCCGTCAGCAGCGCCGCGACGTGCGCGCAGGCAAGAGCCGGCCGCCCGTCACCAGGCGCGCCGGCGGACCCGTCGCCCGGGTGCGCGCACTCCCACGCCCCAGCCTCAATCGCCCCGGCGGTCGGCGCGATCTCTACCCAGGTGACCGCGGCGGCCGGCCCCGAGTCATGCACGATTCCGCTCAGCCGTGCGCCTTCGCGGCGTGCGCGCATGACGGCATGGCGATCGACCAGTGCCAGTCCTCGGGCCGCCGCCGCCAGCCCGCACAAGCGGACTACGTCGGCTTCGCGCAGCCGTAGCATAGCTTCGGGTGGGGGCTCGGGCATACCGCCTCCCGCGCCGCTGGCCGCATCCTGACCGCGGCCAGCGCATCCAAACCGTATGAACGTTGGATCAAGTATACAGCGCCCACCCGAAAAGTCGTGCCATACCGCCAAGCGGGCCACCCAGCCGCGCCCGCCAACCGCGTTCTTTGAATGACCCGCGGCCACTTTCGCTACCGGCCGGGCTATGCCCTTCCGCTATGCTATACTCACGACGCCGGCGCGCGCCCTTGGGCACGGCAGTTGATGTGGCCGTGCGCCACGCGACCGCGCCAAATCGTCGGCCATAAACCGCGATCCACGAACCGCGATCATGGAGCCGCCCATGCCGTCAGTGCCCCGCCCGCTCATCCTCGTCGTGATGGATGGCTACGGGATCAATCCCCGCGCCGACGCCAACGCCGTGGCGCTGGCCAGCAAACCCAACCTGGACCGCATCGCCCGCGACTGGCCCCACACCCAGCTGGCCACCTCCGGGCTGGCGGTTGGCCTGCCGGATGGCCAGATGGGCAACTCCGAGGTCGGCCACATGAACATGGGCGCCGGCAAGCGCGTGCTCCAGGAGTTCACCCGCGTCTCGGCCGCCATCCACGACGGCTCGTTCTACATTAATCCCGCCCTCCTCGACGCGATCGCCCACGTCAAGCGCAACGGCACCCAGCTCCACTTCTGCGGCTTGATCGGTCCCGGCGGCGTCCACGCGCACCAATCGCATCTGGAAGCCTGCCTGCGCCTCGCGGCGCGCCACGACGTCGAGCGCGTCGCCATCCACGCGTTTACCGACGGGCGCGACACCTCACCATTTGGCGCGCTCGAATACATGAAAGACTTGGTCGCGCAAGCTGACACGATTGGCGAGGACCACCCGGCGCGCGTGGCCACCGTCTCCGGCCGCTACTACGCCATGGACCGCGACAACCGCTGGGAGCGCATCGCGCGCGTCTACCGGGCCATGACCCGCGGTGAAGGACGCCACGCCGCCGATCCCGTGGCGGCCATCTCTCGCTCCTACGACGAGCACATCACCGACGAGTTCATCGAGCCAGTCGTGATCACGGAGGATGAGCGCCCCGTGGCAACCGTCGCGGCCGGCGACGCCGTGGTCTACTTCAATTTCCGCTCAGACCGCGGGCGCGAGCTGACCAAGGCGTTTGTGCTGCCCGAGCTTCCTCGCCAGGCCGAGGGCCAGTTCGACCGTGGCCCGCGCATCGCCGATCTGGCCTTCGTCACCATGACCGAGTACGAATCCGGCCTGCCGGTTGCCGTCGCCTTCCCCGCCGACAACGTGGACGAGCCGCTCGCCAAGGTACTCTCCGAGCGCGGTCTGCGCCAGTTCCACACCGCGGAGACCGAGAAGTACGCCCATGTGACCTTCTTCTTCAACGGCGGTCGTGAGGCCCCCTTCGCTGGTGAGGACCGGCTGCTCATCCCCTCGCCCAAAGTCGCCACCTACGACCTCAAGCCCGAGATGAGCGCGCCCGAGCTGACCGACGAAGCCGTGCGCCGCATCCGTGGCGGCGACTACGACGTCATGCTTATGAACTACGCCAACGCCGACATGGTGGGCCACACCGGCGTGCTGGAGGCCGCTGTCAAGGCGGTCGAAGCGGTGGACGCGGGCGTCGGGCGCGTGGTGGAGGCGGCGCTTGGCCAGGGCGGCGCGGTCCTCATCACCGCCGACCACGGCAACGCCGAGCAGCTCATCGAGTACGACACTGGACTGCCGCACACGTTCCACACCACCAACCCTGTGCCGTTCTACTTCGTCGTGCCCCAACTCCCCGACGCGCGCCTGCGTGACGATGGCATCCTGGCCGACGTCGCGCCGACCATGCTCGAGCTGCTCGGCATCCCCAAACCGGCGGCCATGACGGGGCGCTCACTGATCATCGATCAGCAATAGAGGCGCGGAGGGGCTGGGGCATGGACACCGTCGCGATCATCTATCGCCTGGCCACGCTGGACGACCTCGCGACCCTCGGAGCGTTGCGGTGGGAGCTGGATGTGGGCCTGCATGGGGTGCCGGATGCGCCGTCGGACGCGCGCGCGCTGTTTGCCACCACGATCCAATCGGACTTGCGCGCGGGGATGGATCGCGGCACCGTCCTGGTCTGGCTCGCGGAGATGGACGGCCACGCCGTTGGCTGCGCCCAGCTCACCTGGTGGCCCGTGCCGAAGGCCCGCCACCCTGACCGCAAGCGCGGCTACGTCACGGGTGTCTACACACGCCCGGAGTACCGGCGCCGCGGTGTGGCTCGCCAGCTCATAGAGCTGCTGTCGGCCTACGCGCGCGACCACGCCATCACCCGCCTGCTGCTCTCGCCTTCCCCCGAGGCGGTGCCGCTCTACCGCTCCCTGGGCTTCGTCCCGAGCCACGGTCTGGAGCTCAACCTCTAGCCCGATCGCGAGTCCACCCGTTGTCGTGCACGCGCCGCCCGGCATATACTCCGGCCACGAGGCAATGCGCGCGTCCGGGCTCGAGCGCGACCCCGGCGAACCCCTGCCACGGTCTCCTCGGCTCTGTCCCTACCTGGTCCCCATGACGGCGAAGAGAGCAGACCATGCCAGACGACGACCACCCCCACAACATGACCAGCTACGAGACGGAGCGCCGTGCGTTCCGCTGGGAAGTCGCGCCGGACTACAACTTCGCGTTCGACACCATCGGGCGCTGGGCCGAGGTCCCCGACAAGCTGGCCATGCTCTGGATCGGGCCGGATGGGCGCGAGGAACGGATCACCTTCGCCGAGTTCGACGAGGCCAGCTCCCGCGTCGCCAACACTCTCAACCGTCTCGGCACGCACCAGGGCGAGAACGTCCTGGTGATGCTCCCTCGCATCCCCGAGTGGTGGGAGACCATGCTCGGCCTCATGAAGCTCGGCGCCGTCGGCATCCCCTGCACGACCCTGCTCACCCCCAAGGACATCCAGTACCGCGCCGAGATTGCCGAGGCCGCCGCTCTGGTCACCGACGCCGCTGGCGCCGCCAAGTTCGACGAAGTGCGCGCCCAGTGCCCCACCGTGCGCCTGGTCCTGGTCGTGAGCGAGCCCGAGGACGCCTGCCCCGCCGGCTGCGTGGCCTACCACCCCGAAGTGGACGCCGCCGCGCCCGTCTGGGAGGAGCGCCGCGCCACCAGCGCCGATCCGTGCCTGATCTACTTCACCTCGGGCACGGTGGGGTACCCCAAGATGGTGCTCCACACCCATGCCAGCTATCCCGCCGGCCACACCGCCGTCACCGGTCGCTACTGGCTCGACCTGACCCCCGACGACCTCCATTGGAACCTCTCGGAAATGGGCTGGGCCAAAGCCGCGTGGAGCAATTTCTTTGGGCCGTGGGGCAACGGCGCCGCGCTCTTCATCCAGGACGCCCGCGGCAAGTTCAATCCCACCGAGACGATCGACCTGCTGGCGAAGTATTCCGTCTCGACCTTTTGCGCGCCGCCCACCGCCTACCGCCTCCTCGTACGCGAAGACCTCGCCCGCTACCATTTCCCGGCGCTGCGCCACTGTGTGGGCGCCGGCGAGCCCCTCAATCCCGAGGTGATCGACGCCTGGCGCCGGGCCACCGGCCTCACCATCCGCGACGGCTACGGCCAGACCGAGACCGTCCTCCTCTGCGGCAATTTCCCCGGCGTCGAGGTGCGGCCCGGCTCCATGGGCAAGCCCGCCCCCGGCTTCGACATCGCGGTCATCGGGCATGAGGGCGAAGAGTTGGGTCCCAATCAGGAGGGCGACATCGCCGTCCGCGTCAAGCCGGAACGGCCGCTCGGGCTCTTCCGCGAGTACTGGCGCAATCCCGACGCGATGGCCCGTAGTTTCAAGGGCGATTGGTATCTCACCGGCGACCGCGCTACCCGCGACGCCGACGGCT
>JANWHL010000049.1 GCA_025450405.1 Ktedonobacterales bacterium | reverse complement strand
TGGTGCTGGGGTTGCTGGTCGAAGGGCTGGGGCTGGCGTACGACATCCGCTTCAAAGGCACCCCGGTCAGCGGCCTGCTCTTCGCGGTCTATTTCCCGCTGATCCCCCTGCTAGCCTGGGCGGTGTTTGGGCGCTGGCAGCCGTTCCTGCCATGGGTGTTGCCGCTGGGCGCGCTGCTGGGCGTGGCGATGAATATCGCCAACAGTCTGCCCGACCTGGAGGCGGACATCGCGCAGGGTGTCCGCGGGCTGCCCCACCTGCTCGGTATGCGGCGGGCGCTCGTGGCGGCGTGGGGGCTGCCGCTCGTCGCCCTGGGGCTCGTGTGGATCCTCGATCTCGTTGGCGTGGTGCCCGCGCGCCCGCTGGGGATGGTCGTTGCCACCGTGGCTGTGCTCGTCTCCACCGCGCTGGCCATCGGCCTGTATGCGCTCCGGCCGGGGCCGCGGACCCTGCGCCTGACGTTCTTCATCCAGGCGCTCGGTGTGGTGGCACTGGCCACAGGCTGGCTCGCGGCGGCGGCGTTCTAGGTCATGGACGCGAATGGCACCTCTGCCATTTAGTACTGGCGGAATTGGGCCAGTCGGGCACCAATGCTATAATCCCGCACAAGCGCCACACCGGTCACGCGGCTTGGAAGAAGGCCTCCGCATTGGCGGCGCTGGGCGGCCACCGGCCACCTCGACGATGCGGAACCGAAGCCCCGACTCGGGGACTCACCGAAGCGGATAGGGTGCGCAAGGATCCGGGTGGATGGGTGTGATAGAACACCTCCACCGGCGAATCTTGGCAACGTACGGAACGGCCGGAGGCAGACGGACATGGCGAAGCTCGATCACATGCGCGGACAGCGGCACCAGGAGGGACAGCGCCCGGCCGATGCCAGACGGATCTCCCGCCTGCCTGGTGTCCATCTCGTCAGCGCGGTGAGCGACCGCAGGCGTCCGCGCGGGGCGATGCTGGTGCTGCCGCGGCGCGAGGTGAGTGAGAGCGCCAGGCCGCATGCGCTGATTGAGAGCGCGCGATCACATGCGTTGACCTCCATGCCCCACGCGCTGACCGACATCTCCTCCCGGCGCGCGAACACCTCGGGGGCGCTGGCATTGCTTGAAGCTCCGGCGGCCGTGCCAGAGATACGGCCGATCCCGGCGCGGCGGCACATCCTGATCGTGGAGGATGACCCGCGTACGGCGGGCTTCCTGCGCAGCGCGATGGAGCTGGAGGGCGAGCCGGACTGGGGCATCGAGGTGGCGGGCGAGGGTCTGCATGCCCTGGAACTGGCCGCGCGAACACCGCCGGACGTGGTCTTGCTGGATGTGCGCCTGCCCGGTCTCGACGGCGGTGAGGTCTATCGCCGCTTGCGCGCCGGCTGCCATTCGGGTCATTGCCGGGTGCTGTTCATGACCGCCGGCACCTCGCTGGACCTCTACCAGCTCGGCATCGAGGACGGTGTGCTGCTGCGCAAGCCGTTCGATGTCGGCGAGATGGTCGGGCTGGTGCGCGCGCTCCTCCCCGCCGATTGACGCCCGCGCGGATGACCAGATGACATGCCCGGGTGGGACGCCCCCGCCGGGGCTGTTTCGTGTCCTTCTTGTCCATCGGGCCCTCCATCGTATCCGCGAACGGCTCTTCGGCATTCCACCCGCGGACGCGCGGGCGGCGCGAGTGGCGCCCCACGTGTCGGATGGGGCATCATGGTGGCGAACGGTCGCGATCCCCGCTGGCGCCTTCCATGCCACATCGGGGCGGCGGCCGCTCGTCAGGAGAGCCCCGTGAGTGAGAGCCCCGTGAGTGAGAGCCCCGTGAGTGAGAGCCCCGTGCCGCCCCAGCGAACGATACTGGACTTCTTGAACGGCAATCGGGTGGTCCAGGCGCTGTATGTGGCAGCGAAGCTCGGTCTGGCGGACCTGCTGGCGAGCGGGCCGCGGACCGTTGAGGATCTCGCCGCCACGACCGGCGCTCAGGCCGATCGGCTGTATCGCGTCTTGCGCGCGCTGGCGAGCCTGGGAGTCTTCGAGGAGACCGGCGCGCGCCAATTCGCGCTGACGCCCTTGGCCGACGCGCTGCGGACCGACCACCCGGAGTCCATGCGCGCCTTCGTGATCTTCCGGGGCGAGGAGTCGTATCGAGCGTGGAGCGCCCTCCTCCACGGCGTCATGACGGGCGAGACACCGTTCAACCACGTGTTTGGCATGGGGCATTTCGACTACCTCGCGCAGCATCCGGAGGCCAGCGCGATCTTCGACCAGGTGATGACGGGGGGCTCGAAACGGGCGGCCGCCGCCATCGCCGGCGGGTATGACTTTGGGCCGGCACGCGTAGTGGTGGACGTGGGCGGCGGCCAGGGCACGGTGATCGCCGCCGTGCTGCGGGCGCATCCGCACGTGCGCGGCATCCTCTTTGATCAGCCGCATGTGGTGGCGGGCGCGGCGGCCGTGCTGGCGGCGGCTGGTGTGGCCGACCGCTGCGCCACGGTTGGCGGGGACTTCTTCGCGGCGGTGGCGCCCGGCGGCGATCTGTACCTGCTGCGACGCATTCTCCATGACTGGGACGATGAACATGCCACCACGATCCTGCGGCGGTGCGCCGAGGCGCTGGCGCCGGGCGGCAAGGTGCTGGTCGTCGAGGGGCTCATTCCGCCGGGCAATGATCCATCGCCCATGAAGTTCCTCGACGTGATGATGCTGGTGATGAACGGCGGCCGCGAGCGGACCGCGGAGGAGTATCACCGGCTGTTCCGAGCGGCTGGACTGCGGCCGGGCCACGTTTTGCCTCTCGCGGAAGACATCACCATCCTCGAAGCGGAGGGCGACCGGTGAGTGGCCCACCCACGGGAAATTGGAGCCGGACCGATGACCACGACGGACGCTATGGCCGCTGCGGGCGGCGCGCCAGATGTCCTCGCCTGCCTGACGCGCTGGGGAGAGGCGCACCCACTGGTGCGCGCGATGGTGCTGGAGAGCTCGCGGATAGTGGCGGGCGCTCCACTCGATCGGTTCTCCGACTACGATGTGCTGCTCGTCGTGTCCGACGTGCGCCCATTCGTCGAGGACGACGCGTGGCTGGGCGACTTCGGGCCGCCGCTGGTCCGATTCCGCGATGCCATGGAGACGTGGGGCATCCCGACGTATACGCGGCTGGTACTCTATCGGGACCGCACGAAGATCGATTACTCGATCTGGCCGGTGAACCTAGCGCGGCTGGTGGTAGAGCGGCGGGAACCGCCGGATCTGCTGGACTGGGGGTACCGCGTCCTCCTGGACAAGGACGGATTGACGGTCGGACTGCCCCCGCCGACGCGCACGGCGCACATCCCCGCCCGGCCGACGGAGCGCGAGTATTTCGCGCTGATCGAGGAGTTCTGGTGGGAGTCGATCTATGTCGCCAAGAACCTCTGGCGCGATGAGCTCGTGCACGCACGGTACAGCCTGGACGTGGTCATGCGGCACGAGCTGCTAGTGCGTATGCTCGAATGGCGGGTCGAGATCGACCGGGGATGGTCGTGGAAGCCGGGGCCGGTGGGCCGGGGCCTGAAGGCGACACTGCCGCCGGCGCTCTGGTCGGAGCTGGCGGCGACGTTCGTTGGGCCGGGTCTCGAGGAGAACTGGGAAGCGCTGTTCCGCATGACGGCACTCTTCCGACGAGCGGCCGCGGAGGTGGGGAATGCGCTGGGCTACACGTACCCCGGCGATCTGGACGCGGGGGTGACGGCGTATCTGCGCGAGGTGCGCGACACCCCGATTTAGTAGGAGTGGTCAATGGCCACAGCAGCGGCGGCCGTGGCGGCATACAGGAAATGCCCAGCATGTTCGCTGCGCTCGACCTGGCCCTGGGCGCGGAGCGCTTCGAGGTGGGCGAGGGTTTCGGCCACGGCGAAGCGGTGGTCGTCGGGGGTGCGCAGACGACCCTCGAAGAGATCCACGGCGAGTTGGTACGCGTCGGTGCCGGCGGGCGCGGCGGCGAGCAGGGCGAGCGTCTGCGCGGCGCGCTCGGCATGGTGGGCACGCAGGGCGTCGACGCGGCCCGCGAGGTCGGCGAAGGGCAGGCCGTGGCCCGGCAGCGCCAGACGGACGGGCAGATCGCGCACGCGGGCGAGGGCGTCGAGGTAATCCTGAAGGGGATTGGGACGCGCGTCGGGGTACAGCCCGATGTTCGGCGTGATGCGCGGCAGAATGTGGTCGCCGGCGATGAAGAGGCCGTCCTCGCGGAGCAGGCAGAGGTGGTAATCGGAGTGGCCTGGGGTCCAGATCGCGCGGTAGTCCATGCCGGCCAGGCGGATGTGCTCGTCGTCCGCGAGCGGCGAGATGGCATCCTCGGGCGGGAGGTGGATGGCGCGGCGGACGGAGCGGTTGGCCCGGTCGATCAGCGCCACGTCCGCGGTGGGCATGCCGTTGGCGGCGAGGAAGGCGTCGGCGCGAGTGAGCGCGGTGAGATCGGGATCACCCCAGACACGGAAGAGACGCTCGGCCTCAGCGGCCAACATGTGGATCGGGGCACCGGAGACGGCGTGGAGGAGTCCCGCGAGCCCGATGTGATCGGGATGGGCGTGGGTCAGGACGAGGGTCGTGATCCGCTCGACGGTGATGCCCGCGCGCTCCAGGCCGGCGCGCAAGGCCGCGTCGCCCTCGGGAGTGCCCAGGCCGGAGTCCACGCACACCCACTCGTCCGCGCCGCCGATGAGGTAAACGTTGGCCTCGCGCAGGGCGAAGGGCAACGGGAGGGGGATCCGCCAGACGCCGGGCTCGACCAGTTGGGGACCATCATCGTCGGGGACGAGGCCATTCGCCTCGCCATTGAGCACGTGCACGCCAACCTCCCCGCCGGCGCGCCAGGGCCCACCGGGTCGCTGGGGACCGGCGGGAACGGATGCCGCTAGCCCCCGAAGATGAAATGCCACCAATCGGACCAGTGCCCGCCAACTCCGCCACCGCTGGCCCGCGGCGGGACCATCCGAGCGGGCGGCGCGGCGCCGGGTTGGGTGGCGGCGACCACCACGGGCTGGTCGCCCGGCCGGATGTAGCCACGCGCCCGCGCCTCGTCCTCGATGGTGCCCGGCGCGCTGGCCTGGTCCACCTGCCGCCGCGTGGCCTGGGTATCGCGTCGCAGCCAGGCGTTTTGCGCCGATGCCGCCTGGATCTCGCTGTGGAGGCGGAGGTTTACCCACGCCTCGCCCAGGGTGGCGGCCAGGAGCGCGAGGCAGATGGCCGCGGTTCCCCAGCGCAGCGTCCGCGTGCCAAGCGAGCCGCGCGCCGGGTGGCGCACCCGCCAGTCCGCGAGGGCCGTTCGCGCCGCGTGCCATGGCCGGTGGGCCCAGAGGGCCAGACGCCGCCCGAAGTCCGCGTGGGCGCGCGGCGTTGGGCCGGCGCCCCGGCGTGCGGTCCGAGCCATTGGCCGACCCCTCCAACTATACCCGCGGGTGTCTCAAGTCCGCCAATCCGACGAACGTCCGCCAGCGGTCACACCCCGCGAGCGCCCCCTACGCCGGATCCGGGAAGGGATGCTCGCCACTGATGCGCACGGCGGCGCGGGTCAGGCGCACCCAATCCTCGACACTCAGCGTCTCGGCGCGCCGCGCGGGGTGAATGTTGGCCTCGGCGAGCCAGGCATCCAGGGCCAGGCGCGGGACGCGGAGATTGCGGGCGAGGGTGTTGTGCAGCTGCTTGCGCCGCTCCGCGAATCCAGCATGCGCGATGCCGAACAGCACGTCGCGGGTGGCGGGATCGAGCGGCGGAGTGGGATGGACGTCCACGCGCACGATGGCGGAGTCCACCTTGGGTGGCGGGAAGAACGACGCGGCGGGGACGACGCGAACGATGCGCGGCTGGCCGTAAAACTGGACACTGAGGCCGAGCAGGCTCATGTCGCCGCCGGCAGCCACCAGGCGCTGGGCCACCTCTTTCTGGACCATGACGACCAACAGCGTGGGGGGCGCGCTGGCTTCGAGATAGTGGCGGAGGGTGGGGGCGGTGATGTAGTAAGGGAGGTTGGCGACCAGCTTGTAGGGCGCGGTGCCGAAGAGCTCGGCCGGTTCGATCGCCAGCAGGTTGCGGGCGATGATCTCGACGCCAGGGAAGCGCCCCGTGGTCTCGCGCAGCACGGGCAGAATCTCGCGCTCCAGTTCGACGGCCACCACACGTCGGACGCGCTCAGCCAGAGCGACGGTGAGCACGCCCATGCCGGCGCCGACCTCAAGTACCTGGTCGCCGGGCTGAGGATCGGCCGCGTCCACCACGGCGTCCAGCGCCACGCGGTCCACCAGCAGATGCTGGCCGAAGCGCTTGTTGGGCGCGATGCCGTGCTTGCGCAGGAGGTAGCGCACCATGCGGGGATCGGTGAGGTCGGGTGGGGCGCCGGACTCGGCCTGGGCCAGCAGGAGCCCGACGTCGGTGGGGCGGAGGTAGCCTGGCGTGTGGCGCAGCGCACGCGGGGGCCGGGGCGGGCGCGGGGTGTGCTCTGGCGGCGGCGTGCGTGGGGGCCGCGGGCCGCGGGCATCTGGGGGTCGGGTGGCGCGCTCGTCGCGGCGGGGGGAGCGGTGGTCTGGTCCGCGGGGTCGCTGATGCGCGTCCGCGCGATCGCGTCCGGCGGAGGAGTCACGAGGAGTGTTCGGAGGGGTCACGTAAGCTCCTGGCACGGCGGGGATGGTCGCGATCGACGGGCTGGCCGCCTAACCGGCGATCCAAGCGCAGTATACGGCGACGTGGCCGTGCCGCGAAAGTGGCATATCGTCCGATCTTCGCCGTATCGCTTCAGGGCGCCTCCGTGCGTACGGGCGCGTGGGTGTAGGACCTCTGGGAGAGGGCCGTCGCCCCGTCCGCCAACGGAATGCATGACCGCCCAACGCGCATGTTGAGTGCCTGTCGCCCGGCACGGGCCCACCGCGGCGTACATTGCGCTGACATGCGCCGCGAGGGTAAACCAGCGGCGCGAGAGGGAGGAGCGCGACATGCCCCAGGATCCGAGCAAGCACGGCAACGCCCTCACGAAGAAGCAACGCCGGCAGGAGGCCCGCGCCGGGCGGCACCAGCCGGCCATCGGGCAGCTGTCGGCCGAGGGGATCGTCGAGCGAGGGCGCACGCTCCCCATCCTGGAATGCCTGATCAACGTGGGCTGGGATCACGGCGAAATGGGGCTCGTCCAGGTGGTGGTGGCGCGCGAACAGTCCAGCGGCCACGTGGTGTTCGCCAGCTATCTGGTGGACGTCTACTGCCTGGGGGTGAAGGATACGCTCTGGAAGGCCGGCTACTCGCGCGCCCACTACGACCGTGAGAAGGCAGAGCGCCTATTTGCGCGCATGGGGGGCTATACGGTATGCCCGCCGGAGCTGGCGCACCAGATGGTCTACCAGGCCATCGACTACGCGGCGCGGTTCGGCTTCAGGCCCCAAGCGGACTTCGCGATCTCGGAATACCTGCTGGAGCCACGCGGCACGTTCGCGGAGCCGTATGCGCTCACCTTCGGGAAGGATGGCCAGCCGCTCTTCATCGCCGGCACGCATGACGACGCCAAAGCTATCGTGGCCCAACTGGAGCGGACGGCCGGACCGGGCAACTACCATTACATCGTCAGCTTCGGCGGCCCGCCCGACGAATTTGTCTGAGCGATCTCGTCCACAGCGCTCAGCATACGGGCGGCGTGGGCCGGGCACGCGCCGTTTGACACCCCACCCTCCCGAACATATACTGATCCTGTGTGGCCTGGCGGAAGGGGTCCGTGCGGGCCGGCAGCGTCGCGCGGCACGCGCCGCGCGAACGTCGTTGCGGGGAGAGGCATGGCCAGCAGTCCACCCACCAAGCGCGATCAACGGCGCGATGCCCGACGGCAGCAATTTCAGCAGCGGCAGGAGGAACGGCGCCGCGCACGTGAGCGTGCGTTGCGCATGAAGCGGCTCCGCACCTATGGCGCGATCGGCGGCGGCATCCTCGGGGTGCTGCTGATCGTTGGCCTGGTGACGTTCTTCGCGACGCGCCCGCGGCCGCTCGGCGCCGCCAACGGGTCGCCCGTGGATGGCATCAAGTGCAGCGCGGGCGAGATGCTCCAGGTGCACTATCACGCGAACGTGCGGATCTACGTCAACGGGCAGCTCCAGCAAGTTCCAGCGGGGGCGGGCATCGTGGAGCCGAACGTGCCGGCCGCTGGTCCGCACCTGGCCAGTAATGGCGCCACGGTCTGCCTCTACTGGCTCCATACGCACGATACGTCGGGCGTCATCCACATCGAGTCGCCGACGAACCAGACGTATACGCTCGGGAACTTCTTCGACATCTGGGGCCAGCCTCTGAGCGCGACTCAAGTGGGCAAGCATACGGTGAGCAGCGGTCAGAAGCTGACCATCGACGTCTTCGACGCCGGCGGCCACCTGTCGGTCTACACTGGTGACCCACGGAAGCTCGTCCTGAAGAGTCGTGAGTCCATCGTGATCCTGGACAACAGTCCGCACGTTCAGGTCAAGCCGTTCGACTTCGCGCAGGCGGGCCTCTCGCAGTAGCCCCCCACCGCACTTTCGCCGATCAATCAGGGGACCGCTCGTGATGAGCGGTCCCCGTTCGTTGTGGGCGCGGAAAGACCTCACTCCGAGCCCGTCCCCGACGCGGGGAGGGGAGGAGGATGGTGGCAGGCGGGCGCCGCACCACTTCCCGGACCGGGCGATGTCGCCACGCTAGCAGGTCCACGGGGTGGCGTTGTCCGGGCGGAACGTGGCGAAGATAGCCTTGTACCGCGCCTGGGTCGCCCCGCCTGCCAGCGTATCACCAGCCACCAGGTAATACAGTGTCCGGTCGACGTTCGCGAAGCGCCACACCCGCACCGAGTTGCCCAGGCCCGTGAAATTGAGCGTCATCGGCAGGTTGGCGACCGTCGTATGTTGCGCGCCCTCGCTCTCCGGGTGGCAATACGGCGTCAGGTCCGTCGCCACGTCCGCGTGTGGAAACACCATCGCCTGCACGGCATATTGGTTCGGCGGGAGAAGAATGGTATAGGCCTGATCGACGGCCAATGTCTCGACCGTCCAGTCGGGCGGGCAGGTCAGGCTGAAGTACGTCGTCGCCAGGACATTCCAGCCAGTTGGGACGTTTGTCGGCGTCTGCGCCAGCACTGGGGTGGGCGTCGCGGTGGGCTGGGCGGTCGCCGTCGCGGGCACGCTCACGGTCGCGGTGGGGGCGCGGGCGGCGCGGCAGATGAGCGCGCCCAGGAGCGCGAGGGCGCGTCGGGTCGGGAAGCTCGGCCAAGGGGCCTCCTTGATCACCGCACACATTGAGGTAATACACCGCAAGGTTAGCGGGTGCGCGCGGCGCTGTCAAGCATCGACCGCCACGGCGCGAGTCGCCGGCAAGCTTGACGCCAGCATGCGAGCGCCAGCGTACGAGTGCCGCCCGTGGATACCCCAAACCGCCCGCGCCGCGCGTATGATGTGCTACGGGAGCGCCGTGACTTGGGCGTAGGGTGGGCGCTGGAGGGCCGATGGACGACTTGAGCGCGGACAGCGAGCGGATGCCGCTGGAACATGGCGCCGGAGACGGGGGAATCGGGCCACCATTCCGCCCGCCGTACTCGCGCGGACAGCGCCTCTGGCGCGTCCTCACGGTCTCCGCCGCCATACTCCTCGGGCTGCTGGTGGTGTTCGGCGGCGTGGCGGGGCTGCGCGCGGGCGTCGACATAGTGCTCGGGATCCCCACGCCGGGACCACTGCCACCTGGCAGCGATCTGATTACCATCCAGGCCGGAATTCCGTGGGGCATGTTGACGGTGGATGGCCGGGCGGTCACGCCACAAGAGACCGCGCAGTCCACGCCGATGCGGCTGGACCGGGGAACACACCACCTCGTGTGGACAGTGGCGCCTTTCCCACCGCTGCGCTGCTCCGTCTCGGTCCCGGCGGCTGCCCACGATACATGCCCGACGATCGCGATTGGGCGCGGGCGGATCGCCATCCGCGAGGTGGTGCTGGCGGAGACCCTGGACCGTTTGCCGGCCGGGCCGCGCGCTGACCTGGTGCGGGCGATCCAGACGGCGCTGGCCGCGCGGACCTCGACGACGACGGTGCGGCCTGGCGAGCTCTACCGCACGGGCCTCGACGTGGTCGCGGCGACAGCGCCACTGGCCGCCGCCCTGCGCTTCGATCTGGTGATCGGCGAGGATCACGTCACGTCGTGCTACCTGGTGGGGGGTCTGCCCTGTGGGCTGAACGGCCAGGATTGCCTGGAGATCTGCACGCTGCCCCCGGCGGGCGGCGCTCCGGAGTGGTGGGTGATGGTGCCCACGATGGCGCTCTGGGACATCACGGATGGGCGGGGGCGCGTGGTCGTCGCGGACCAGCCGGATGGCTCGCCGTTCACGTCGCCGGCGGTCGCGGGTGCCGAGCGGCTGGTGCCGCTCACGCTGGAATGGGACCGCGCGGGCTGGCGTGCCAGCGCGCAACTCGGCACGGGGTTGGACGCGGCGCCCGTCTTCCCGGTGTGCGTGGACGCCCTGGCGTGGCTCGCGTTTCACGACCCGTTTTACCAGACCCGCGTGGACAATCCGACCGTCGCGCGCTTCGAGTTCCATTTCGCCGTGGGCGCGGTCCCCGCCGATGGCTGCCTGGCCGTGGTCATCGATCACAATCCCGCGGTGACACCGCCCCCGCCCGCGCTCTACCTGGACCGCTTCGGCGTCTTCCTGGCCGCCAGCGCCACCGCCAACTCGCTCTTGCCAGGCCTCCCCCTGGCCGACGCGGCTGAGCGGGCGTACGCGCAAGAGGTGGCCGCTACGGTGGTGGGGTGAGGGCGGAGACGCGCGTCAGTCGATCCGCACGGGACCGCCCGCGATGCGGGCACAGATGGCGGCCAGATCGCCGAGGGTGGGAGGGGCATACTCCATCCACCAGGTGGCGCCGGCGTCCGCCACGGCGCGGATCATCGCGCGCTCGGCGTCCAGGTCGGGTCCGCGCTCACCACCGCCGAGCGCGATGTCGAACGGCTCGTCGCTCCGCCGCTCGCGCGCGATGTCCGCCCACAGGGCGCGCACCTCGTCCGGGGTCAGGTGCCAGTCTTCGTCTGGGCCGTGGTTCCTGCCGCCGACGAAGCCGTCCCAGCGAGCCGCCCGGCGGATGACGCCCCGCGTCGGCCAGTTCCCGCCGACCCAGATGGGGATGCGCGGCGTCTGGAGCGGCCGCGGGAGTAACCGCAGGTCGCGCACGTGGTAGAACTCGCCGTCGTGGGTGAAGGGATTGCCGGACCAGAGCCCCGCCAGCACAGCCAACCCTTCGTCCAGCATCCGCGCCCGGCGCGTCGTATCGAGCTCCTCGCCCACCTGAGTGAAGCCGGGGTCGCCAATATCACCGAGACCAACACCCAGCGTCACGCGCCCATTGGAGAGGTGATCCACCGTCACGACCTCGCGTGCCAGCTTCCAGGGGCGGCGGCGCGGCAGTGGCGGCACCGTGGTGCCCAGGCGCACGCGCGTGGTGCTGAGCGCCATCGCCGCCAGCGCCACCCAGGGATCGCACGCGGGGAGGTCGCCATGACCCTGCCAGACGATGTAATCCTCCAGGAACACGCCGTCCCACCCCGATTCCTCCGCCAGCCGCGCCAGCTCCGCCAGGGTGCGCGGGTCCGCCATCACACCCCCATTCGCCAACTCCAAGCCGTAGCGCATGGGAACCTCCCGCTCTGTCTGCCGCGACGCCCACCGCGTTATCCCGTTGAGGGCAGTGTACGCGGACATACATGACATCCACCGTCGTCTTAGCCGCGCGGAATCGCGTCGAAGCGCACGCCGCCATCGGGGGCGATCCGCAGCAGGTATAGCGAGCGGCCCGGATACGCGGCGGCGAGCTCCGCGCGCTGCGCCGGAGTCGTGGCCAGGGCGTAGAGGACATCGCCGTGGAAGAGGGGATCGTTGAGGGCGAAGAGGGTGTAGCCGTAGAGGGGCAGGTTGTCGGTGATCACGATGGCGTGGTGGACGGAAGGATGCGTGAGGGCGGCGAAGTCCAGCCGCGCGGGGGTGCTGAGCCCCGTATAGTCGTGGTAGAGGGTGAGCTGGCGCGGTAGGTAGTAGATCAGGTCGCACGCGATGAGGCCCAGCAGCAGCGCGGGCGCGGCCAGGCTCCTCCAGGATCGTGCGGGCGCGACCCCGCCTCGCTCTTCTCTCCCGTCTCTCCTCTCCGCCCCTCCGCCCTGTGAATCACTTCGTTCTCTCTCCGTCCCTCTGTGTCCTCCGTGTTCTCTGTGGTTCATTCCCCTCTGATTCCGTCCTCCGACCCAGCACGCGGCGCCCGCGCCGACGTCCGCCAGCGCGAGGAACCCGCGTGCCGTCAGGGGCAGCAGGAAGGGAAGCGTCTCGAAGAGATAGCGGGGACCAAGGTAGATGCCGTGGTAGAAGTAGCCGATCCAGGCGGCGGTGAGGATGGCGGCGGCGGCCAGGGCGAACCAATCGGCGGGGACGGAGCGCCGCGCGAGGAACGGCACGGCGCAGAGCGCCAGAGTGAGCGCGAACGGCCAGCCGTAGAGATCGATCTGGAGGCTGGTCAGCAACTCGTCCAGATTGACGAGTCCGGCCGCGAGGGTGTGCTGGCCATAGAAGCCGACGCCCGGCCCGAAGCCCCAGTGGTCGCCGGCGAAGAAGAGCGAGCGCGGTGTGACCCACGGGCTGCCGGTGAGCACGGCGTTGTAGATCAACGAGAGCTCGGCGGCGACGAGAGC
>JANWHL010000048.1 GCA_025450405.1 Ktedonobacterales bacterium | reverse complement strand
GCGCGCTCGAGATCGCTGATCGCGCGCGCACTCAGGCCGGCGCGCGCGGCCAGCGCCTCCTGCGTGAGTCCAGCGGCCAGCCGATAGCGCCGGAGCAGGGGACCGAAGTCGGCGCGGTCAGCCATGTGGTCAGCCATGTGGTGGTCTGTGGTCATGTGTGCGCTCCACGTTCGCCGTGCGCAAGTGAGCGTCCCGGCGAGGTCTGGCGCGCCAGGCCTCGCCACTCCGCATGATAGCATCCCATCCCGCGAGTTCGTGCCCAAACCGTGGGGTGCCTGTGCGCGAACTTCCTGTTCGCGCGCGGACTGGGCGGGCACACTGGAAGTGGATGAACACGCGGGCCGGCCCGCCGAGCACGGGAGCCGGCGCGAGGTGGATTGGAGTTGGGTGCGGCAGGCGCACGACAGCGGAGAATGACAAGGGAGTTTGCGATGGACACGGCCTTTGGCTATCGAGTGCTGTACACGATCGGGTTCACGCCGTGGGACGGCGATGTGGTACCCGCTGAACTGCGCGACCTGGTGGAGGGGCCCAACGCCCTGACGCCGGGTCGGGCGCTGGATATCGGCTGCGGCACGGGGACACAGTCGATCTACCTGGCGCGGCACGGATGGGACGTTACCGGATTGGATTATGTCGCGAAACCGCTGCGGCGCGCGCGCAGCAAGGCGAAGGCGGCGAGAGTGGCGCCCACGTGGGTGCAGGGCGACGTGACCCAACTCGATGCGCTGGACCTGAGCGGGGGCTACGCGCTGCTGCTGGACTTGGGCTGTTACCACGGACTGGCGGAGGTCGAGCGGCGGGCGTACGCGCGGAGCGTCGCTGGGGTCGCGGCGCCGGGCGCAACGTTCTTGCTGATGTGCTTTGTGCCGGGCAAGCGCGGGCCGATGCCCAGTGGGGCGAGCCGCGACGAGGTTGTGGAGACCTTTGGCCCGGACTGGGACCTGGAGGAGGCGCACCAGGGCGCCCACATGTCCCTGCCGCGGATGCTGCGCGACGCCGCGCCGACGTGGTATCGGCTGCGGCGACATTAGGGGCGGACACTCGTGGCTGGCCGCGCTCATGCGGGAGCGGACCGCTCGCCATTCTCTTCGTCGCGCGGGGCCATGGTTTGTGACACGTTCGCGCTCTCCCAGCCGAAACTGTCGAACCAGCGACCCGCGCGATAGTTGGCGATGGCCCGGCGGACGTAAGGGATCGTGTTGGAGGGCAGGGCATCGACGGCGAACCACGAGAGGTCGCCACACTTCTCGGGTTCGGCGTTGACGATCGCGCCCGACCAGCGCTCCGCCGCCACGAAGAAGTTGATTCGCTCGTCCGGGCCGGTCGCGCGCTGGGAGAAACGGTGCATCACGCCGACGACGCGCAGGTTGTCCGGAGCGATGGCGATCCCCGCCTCTTCGCGCGCCTCGCGGATGGCCGCGGTCTTCACCTCTTCGCCGCCGTCGAGGTGTCCAGCGATCACGCTGTAGTTGCCGTCTTCGTAACCGGTGTGCTCGCGGCGCAACAGCAACACATGGTCGTCGCGGACGAGCAACACGTGCACGGCGGGTTTCAGCCGGAATCGCTCCGCCGTCATCTTGTTCCTCCAGGCGGTCGCGGCGCCGTTTGGGCGCCCGCTGAGTACACACGCATCATAACATGGTCGTCGAAGGACGACGACCAGAGTGCGAGCGGAGGGGACGTATCGCGGCGGGTCGTGTCGCGGTGGGTCGTACGGACGCGCGAGAGGACGGGACGCATGAGCGCAAGCGCACTGATTGCGCGCCGGGGCGGAACGTCGTAGGATAACGGCACCGACACGCGAGAGAGACTGGATTCCGCTCATGAAGAGGAGGTCGCCCCGTGGAGCTTTCGGATCGGCTGAAGAGCCTACCGCCGTACCATTTCGCTGCCTACCGCCGCAAGCTGGGTGAGCTGCGCGCCGCGGGCGTGGACATCATCGACCTCTCGATGGGCGATCCTGACCTGCCCACGCCGCCGGAGGTGGTGGAGCGGCTGCGCGTGACGGCGGGCGAGGCGGTTAACCAGCATTATCCGGAGTTCGGGGGGATGCCGGCGCTGCGCACGGCGTTCGCGGCGTGGTTCGAACGGCGCTTTGGGGTCGCGCTGGATCACGAGCGCGAGCTGCTGCCGCTGCTTGGGTCCAAGGAAGGCGTCGCGCACCTGCCACTGGCGGTGCTGAATCCCGGCGATGTGGCGCTCATCCCCGATCCGTACTACCCGGCGTATCCGACAGCGGTGGCGCTGGCTGGTGGCACGTCGCGCATGCTGCCGGTGGACGCGGCCCACGGCTGGCTGCCGGATCTCGGCGCCGTCCCCGCTGAGGCGCTCAAGGGCGCCCGGATGCTCTGGCTGAACTATCCCAACAATCCGACCGGGGCGGCCGCGTCGCATGAATTCTTCGAGGAAGCGGTGCGCTTCGCGCGCGCCCACGGGCTACTGCTGGTGCACGACATGGCCTACGCGGAGGTGACGTTCGACGGCTATCGGCCGCCGAGCATTCTGGAAGTGGACGGCGCGCGCGAGGTGGCGATCGAGTTTCACTCGCTCTCAAAGGCGTACAACATGGCGGGCTTTCGGGTGGGCATGGCGGTGGGCAATGCGGGAATCGTGGAGGGCCTGGCGCGGCTCAAGAGCAACATCGATACGGGCATCTTCCGGCCGATTCAGTACGCGGCGATCACCGCCATCGGGCTGCCGGAGTCGTGGCTGGACGAGCGGAACGCGATCTACCAGGGGCGGCGCGACCGGGTGCTGGCGGCGTGCGGGCGGCTGGGGCTGGCGGCGGAGTCGCCGAGGGCGGGGCTCTACATCTGGCCGCGCATCCCGGCGGGGCGCACATCGGCGGAGTTCGCGTTGGAGCTGCTGGACCGCGCGGGGCTGGCGGTGACGCCGGGGACAAACTTTGGCGCGGGCGGCGAGGGCTACCTGCGCATCTCGCTGACAGTGCCGGACGCGCGACTGGACGAGGCGCTCGCGCGATTGGAGACGGTCGTGGCGGCGCGGGCGTAGGGGGAACGATGGGACCGCATATTCAGGTTCGCCACCGCGCCTGACCCCCTGGCGTGACATTACGACGGGGCGTCGGGCTCGCTCGTATCGTGCCAGAGGGCGCGCATCTCGGCGGAGGTTGCCAGCAGGGCGTCGAGATTGCCTTGGGCTTCGAGGTGGCCATCCTTGAGGACGATGACGTGGTCGGCGCGCCGGAGCACGGCGCGGCGGTGCGAGACGGCGAGGCAAGTGACGCCGCCGGGGGTAAACAGACGCTCCCACAGGTCCCGCTCGGTCTCGACGTCGAGCGCGCTGGAGAGGTCGTCGATCACCAGCAGGTCGGGGTCACGGACGAGCATACGCGCCGCCGCCGCGCGCCGGACCTGGCCGCCGGAGAGTTTGACGCCGCGGGTGCCCACGAGGGTGTCGAGTCCCGCTTCGAACGCGCGCACGTCGTCCTCCAAGACGGCGCCCCGGAGGGCGGCCGCCAGCGCGTGCGCGTCATCCGCGAGGCCTAGGAGGACGTTCTGCTTGAGGGTTTCGCTGAACAGGCGCGGGACTTGAGCCGTGTACGCCGCGCGGGGCGGCACGAAGAACGACGCGGGGTCGTCCACAATCGCGCCGTTCCAGCGGACCTCGCCCGCGTCGGGTGGCAGGAGGCCCAGGAGCGCGCGCAGGAGTGTGGTCTTGCCCGCGCCGACACGCCCGGTCACGACCGTGAGGGAGCCACGCGGCAGGCGCAGGTCCACACCGGCGATGCCGCGATGCGAGCCGGGGTAGTGATACGTGAGCCCGCGCGCCTCCACAACGGAGAGTGCGCCGACGGCGCCACGGACCGGGGCCGGCACGGCGGGGAGGGTCCCGCGCAGGTGGAGGGGAGTGGGCGCCACCAGGGCGGACGGGGGCGCATCGCCGAGGAGCGTGTCCATGCGGGCGAAGGCGACGCCGGTCTGCTGGTAGTGGGCGAGGAACCGGCCGAGTGAGGAGACAAAGTCGGCGATGTAGCCGAGGTAGACGACGAACAGGGCGAAGTCACCCACGGTCAGGCGGCCGTCGCGGAGCCCACCGGCGGCGAGCAGCATGATCAGGCCGGTGCCTACGCTCACCATGTTGGCGGTGATGGCATCCAGCATCTGGGTCGCCAGGCGGTCGGCCATCATGGCGCCGCGGCGCTGGTCGTTCAGCCGGCGGAAGTGCGCCACGGTCCGGTCTTCGGCGCCGGCGGCTTGCACTGTCTCGACGGCGGCCAGGATGTCGCCGACAGCCCCGGTGACCTGGCTGGTGGCCGCGCTGCTGGCCGCGCGGTAGCGGCCCAGCATGCCGCTCGCCCGGCGTGCGACGAGGGCCACGAGCACGAGCGGCAGAATGGCGACCAGGGCCATGCGTGCGTCGATGGTGAGCAGCATCACGAACGCCACGACGGCGAGCACGCCTTGGCCGGTGATCTCGTCGGACCAGTCCACGGCGTCCTCAGCGAAATAGGCGTCATCGCGGAAGCGGCTGAGGGTGTCGCCAATGGAGTAGGGCAGGGCGAGGGCGCCCGGCCGGTCGAGGATGTGACGCAGCAGGTTGCGGCGCACCAGCCCGCTCATGGTGAAGCGCATGAGGATTTCGACCGAACCGGCGGTAAGCACCACGGCCACGCGGGCCACGGCAAGGACCACCAGCAGCACGATCAGCCCCGTTGGGTCCAGGGATACGTGGGCCTGGCCGGTGAGCGCGTCGAAGAAGGCGCGGGCGATGAGCCCGGCCACAAGGTCTGACGCGTTGAATGTGGCCCACAGAAAGGCGTGGAGCAGATAGAGCCCGGGCCGGTAGCGGATCATCCTGGCCAGGTAGCGCCAGGTCGGGAGGGTGCGAGTATGGGGTGAGGTCACAGGGTCACCTCTCTGGCGGCGACTTGCTGATCGGTAATCTCGTCCACGTCCGCATCCTGGCCGGCGACATCCGCGGCGGCCGCACGCAACAGCGCGGCGAAGCGCGAGGCGGGGTCGGCGGCCAAGGACAGACGCGGGCCGTGCTCGCGCACCTGGCCGTCCTCCAGCACGAGGATGTCGTCGGCGTAGGCGAGGGTGGCCAGCCGGTGCGCTATGACGATGCCCGTGCGGCCCTCGAGCAGCCGGCCGAGAGCGGTGTGCACCAGGCGCTCCGTGGCGGGATCGAGCCGCGCGGAGGCTTCGTCGAGGATCACGATGGCGGGGTCGCGCAGGAAGACCCGCGCGCAGGCGAGGACCTGGGCCTGCCCGGCGGAGAGGCCGGCGGCGCCGTGCCCGACCTGGGTATCGAGCCCGTGGGGCAGCGCCCGCAGCCAGTCGCCCAGGCCGAGCGTTTCGAGTACGGCGCGGATGCGGTCATCCGGGACAGTGTCGTCGAAGAGGGTCAAGTTGTCGCGGACGCTGGCGTCGAGGATGCGCACCTCCTGGGTGACCAGACCGATGCGCGCGCGCACGCCGGAGATGGCGACCATCCTCGGATCCACGCCACCCAGGCGCACGACGCCGGACGAGGGATCGTAGAAGCGCGGGAGGAGGCGGGTCAACGTGGTCTTGCCGCCGCCGGTGGGTCCGACGATGCCGAGGACGCGGCCTGGCTCCACGCGCACGCTGACGTCGCGCAGCACCGGGGCATGCGCCGCATAGGCGAAGGAGACGTGGTCGAGCGCCACCGAAAGCGGGCCAGGCGGAAGCGCGGCGCCAGGGCCATCACTCAGGCGCGGGGTGGTGGCCAGGAGCGCCTCGACGCGGCCAAGGCTGGCGTCGGCCTTTTGCAGATCCTGGAGCTCGTGGCGAATCTTCTCGGCGGGCTGGCGCAGCATCTCGGTGTACTGGAAGACCAGGTAGACCGTGCCGATGGTCAATGCTCCAGAGGTGAATAGCGCGGCGCTGATGGCGAAGGCGGCGGCCGTACCAAGTGCGAAGAGCCCCTGGCTGGTGGCGGCGAGGCCATAGCCCCACATCGCGGCCCGTCGCGTGACGGCGAGCCACACGCGCATGACCTCGGCGCAGCGGCGCAGCACGAACGCGCCGGCGCCGCTGGATCGAATGTCCTCCAGGCCGGCGAGGTACTCGCCGACGAAGCCGTAGAACTCGGCGCTGGCCTGGCGCTCCCCGGCCCAGGCGGGGGTCGCGACGGCGCGGATGCGCAGCATGGCGAGCGCGGCCAGCGCGACGAAGGCGCCGAGCGCCAGGCCGATGCGCCAGTTCACGCCGAAGAGCAACGCGAGTACGCCCAGCATCAGGAGCGCGTTGCCAAGTACGTAGACCACGAAGCGGGAGAAGAAGCGGGCGAGGGTGGCGACGTCGCCATCCACGCGCTCGATCAACTCGCCGGGCGTGTGGGCGGTGTGGAACGTGGCATCCAGCCGGAAGAGATGGGCGAGCAGGTCGGCGCGCAGGGCGTTGGTGGCAACCCAGCCGACATATTCGGCCACGTAGGTTTCGGCGACGCCCAGGCCCTGGCCCACCAGGGCGATGGCCATGGTGGCGAGCGCGAGGACGATGAGCGCGCGCACCGCCCCACCGGAGGTGGCCTGGTCGAGGAAACGGGCCGCGAGCAGCGGCGTGGTCACGTCCACGGCGATCATGCCGGCCAGGATGACGGCCAGCAGGGCCATGCGCGGCCACTCGGGCCGGAGATAGCGCGTGAGCAGACGCCCGTAGCGGCTGAGCGCGCGCAGGCGGCGCTGGAGGTCGGAACTGGTTGTGAGGGCGGTGTTGGTCGCGGATATCTGGTGCATTCCCATCCCGAAGTGTCGTGAGCGGTCCGGTGGTAGCAGGGGGAGAGGATCCCCTAGGACCAGCGGTGCCTCGACGCGGCGCGTGAGGATGGGGACACAGAAATGGCCACGAGGCGGGAGCGCCCGTGGCCGTGGAGCGAAAAGAGCGGCCACGAAGCGCCTGTGCGCGCCTCTGGCCGCATGACCTCAAGAGTGGAGAAGGATGGCGCTCACGTTGAGTTGTGAGCGTCCATATGGCCTAAGCCAAAACGCTGAGGAGGGCGTCGTTATGCGAGGAAACGAGGCGCATGCTCTTCTGTGTTGGTCACACCGCTGATGCGGGGGAGATGAGCCAACGCTGCGGGCATGGGTGCGCCTCCTTCGAACTCGTGGACAACGACATGAGCGTACCATGGCCGGCGGCGGGACGTCAAGGTGGCGAGGGACGAAGGGACGGATGAAACCACAGAGAAGGGACGAGTGAAACCATAGAGAATACAGAGGACACAGAGGGACGGAGAGAGGGAGAGGAAGGAATTAACCGACGAGAACGCGGAGAGGGAGGAAGGGTACACTTGCTCCCCGTGCCGCCGTGAGACGCGGGGCCGGTAACAGGACACAGTGGGATCAGACCGTTGGCGGGCGAGAACGGTGATGAGGCCATATCGGCTTCCCTTCCGCTTGCCATGGATGAGGTCGGCTGTATAATGGCCGGGAAGGGCGAATGCCGGTTGGTGGGCCGGCTGAGCGCGAGGAGGTCGCCGATGACGGATGGTCAGCCGGTTTCATCGGCTGTGGCGAAGACCGTGGCCGCGACCCTGGCGCCAGGCGCGCCGGCCAGAGGCGCGCGCGGCGAGCGCCGGCTTGGGGCGTTTCTGTGCTGGGCGGTCGTCTTCGCGGACATCGGGACGTCGGTCTATTACGTCCCGGGCATCCTCTATGGCCAGGTGGGAGTGCTCGCGGGGCTGTTCGTCACGCTGACGCTGGTGGTGTTCATCCTGCTCACGCTCAAGTATGCTGAGGTGAGCGTGCGCTTTCCGCAGGGTGGCGGCGTGGTCACGGTGGCGGCGCACGGGATCCACCCGTGGGTGGGCGCGCTCGGCGGCATGCTCATTCTGGTGGATTACTTCCTGACGGCGGCCATCAGCGCGGACTCAGGTTTACGCTATCTCGGCGGGGCGCTGGGTGGAGCGCTCGCGGGGGCGGTGGATGTCGCGCCGCTGGTGCTGCCGCTGGCGGTGGTGGTCATCGCGCTGCTGGGGGTGTTGAACTGGTGGGGGATCCGCCAGAGCGCCATCGCGAGCCTGCTGGTGGCGCTCGTCGCCTTCGCGAGCGATCTGGTGATCCTCGGCTTTGTCGCGTACACCGTCCCCATGCACGCCATCCTCCAGGCTGTCGGCGAGCTGGGAGCGGTGTCGCTCCGGCCGGTGACCCTCCTGACCGGATTCGCCGGGTCGTTCCTGGCGTTCTCGGGGCTGGAGAGCGTCTCGCAGCTCGCCCCGGTGATGCGGGCGCCGCGGCGACGGACGGTCACGATCGCGCTGGCGTTCGTCGCGATCACGGTCGGGCTCTCGAGTCCGCTGTTAACGATTTTCTCGACGACGCTGCTGACCACCTGTACGCCGGACTTCGCCACCTGCTCTCCCCAGGTGCTCCAGGGGGCGTTGGCCGCTCACGGAGCGCGGCCGGACCCGAATCAGTTCATCTCGGAGCTGGCGGCGTTGGCCGGTGGCGTGCGATATGGCGCCACGCTGGCGATCGCCACGGCCGTCGCGGCGGCGGCACTGCTGGTCTTCGCCAGCAACACGGCGATCATCGGGGCGTACCACGTAGTGCTGGCTCTGGCGCGGACGCGCTTCTTCCCGGCGATTGTCGAGCGGAAGAGTGTCTGGCGACAGACGCCGACCCTGGCCATCGCGGTGGTGACGGTCGTTCCAATCATCGTGCTGGTGGCCGTGCGTGGGGATATCGATCTCCTGGGGGCGATGTACGCGTTTGGGCTGCTGGGCGCGTTCACGCTGACGTGCGTCTCGCTGGATGTGCTGCGCTGGCGCGAGCGGCGCGGCGCGGTCCCCATTGTCGGGCACGCGGAGCACCCCAGCGCGACGCATGACAGGGGCGCGGGCGCGCCGGCCGCGCATCACCCTGAGCCGGGGACCCTGGGTCGGAGCACGGGGGCGCGGATCAACTTCGTGGTTGGGATCTTGACCACGTTGCTGGTGGGCATTGCCTGGGCCACCAATCTGGTGACCAAGCCGCTGGCGACGGAGTTCGGGGGCGGCGTGGTGGCGCTGGGATTGCTCGTGGCGCTGGCCTATGCGGCGTACCAACGGAGGCATCAGGTGCATCCGGTCTTCCCAACGATCATGCTGCGGCGCGTGCCGCACGCCGTGCTGGTGGTGCTCGGCGCGGAGACTTCGCACGCGGAGCAGGTGGCGCTGGCGGCCTGCCAGAGCGCGCGGGGGCGGCCACTGGTGTTTCTGTATCTGGGAGAGCCCAAGCCGCGGCGAGTTCAGCGGTTCCAGTTGGACGATCCGTACGTCTATGACGTGCACGCCAAGCGGGCGTTTTCCACGGCGCACCGAGTCTGCGCGCGCGCGGGCCGTACGACGACGTATTTTGTGTATAGTTTGGCGGGCGCGCTGGCGGTGCGGCACGCACGGGCGATCCTGGCGCCGGAGGAGATCATCGCGGCGGACGCGCTCGGCGCGGTGGTGCTGGGCGTCGCGCCCACGACCGGGCGCCGCATCGAGGAGGTCGACGGGGTGGCCGTGGCGCATTATGCGGTTGATGGCGGGTGATCCCGTTACCAGGGGTGATGTTCGAGCCGCGTGCGGCGATGCACGGTCTGGAGGTCGCGACGATGTCGAGTCCACATGAGGAAACGTACGCTACGATTGGCTTCGCGATGAGCGACCACGTGGCGCGGATCACGCTCAACCGGCCGGACGCGGGGAATGCTCTCAACGCGGCCCTCCTCCACGATCTGCCGGCGGTTACCGAGCGGTGCATGGAGGACCCCGCCGTCCGGGTCGTGGTGATCGATGGGGCGGGCAAGTCGTTTTGTGTGGGTGGCGACCTGCGGAGCTTCACGTCTGAGGGCGACGCGCTTTCCGAGCACCTCGAAGAGATTCTGACGGACTTCCACACGGCGGTTGCCCGGCTGGCGCGAATGAACGCGCCGGTGATCGCGTCGGTACACGGGGTGGCGGCGGGCGGGGGGCTCAGCCTGGCGTGCGCCTGTGATCTGGTGATCGCCGCCGAGTCCACGCGCTTCACGATGGCGTACACGCGGGTCGGGCTCTCGCCGGATGGCTCGGGCAGCTATTTTCTGCCGCGGCTGGTGGGCCTGCGGCGGGCGCTGGACCTGACACTGACGAACAGGATGCTCAGCGCGCGGGAGGCGCTGGACTGGGGGCTCGTCAGCCGGGTGGTGCCGGACGATGCGCTGGCGGCCGAGACCGCAACGCTCGCGGCTCAGCTCGCGGCGGGTGCGCCGGGTGCGCTCGCCGCGGCCAAGAAGCTGCTACGCGAGAGCGGGAACGCGAGCCTCGAAGAGCAGTTGGTGCGCGAGATCCGCGCGATTGCGCTTCGCGCGGCCGATCCGGAGAGCCGTGAGGGGATGACGGCGTTCCTCGAGAAGCGGGCACCGCGGTTCGAGGGACTGTAGCCTGACGGGGCATTTGACCAGACTGCCCTGGTAGTTGCGGCTATCTGTCAGGCAGGATCCCGTGGTGTTCAGGCTGGCGAGTGGGCAGATGGTGGGCGTATAGTAGAATGCGGGTGCGGACAATGGTACGCCGCGGCGACATGGAGTGTGAGCGCATCCGCACTGATCTGCCCCCAAGGATCGTCCGCACTGAACGCGGCCTGAGCCTCGCGGGAACTCGGATTACACTCTACGATGTAATGGACTATTTGCATGGCCAGTGGGCGCCCGAGCGCATTCACGATATCCTGAGGCTCACCGACGATCAGCCGCGAGCGGCGCTGGACTACATCACCGCGGAGCGAGACGAGGTCGAGGCCGAGTACCAGTTGGTGCTCGCCGACGCGGCGGTGGCGCGCCGCTATTGGGAGGACCGGAATCGCGAGCGGCTCGCTCAGGCGCCCCGATTGCCTCCCCAGCCCGAGCGGGCCGCTCTGCGCGCGCGATTAGCGGCGTAGCGCGCCAGACATGCTGAGGAAGAAGCCCGGCGCGCGGAAGCATGACCACGATCTTGGCCGATCACCACGATCTTGGCCGATCACCACGTTGAGGTCCAAGCGGCCATTCTCCTGGCTACCTTGCGGGCGGATGGCTGGACGGACCTCCCACCTTCATCTCGTGACCTTGTCAGTTGTCGGTCTACCCGCGAATAGTACAGGCCGCCACGTTTGGAGTTACGCGTAGGCGCACCATATGCTACTGCTCACCGTGAACCGAAGGATGGCAGGACTGGATTCGCTGGAACAGACGATCCGCGAAGAGGGACCCCTGGACTCATTGCCAGTCTTGACAGTAGGTGACGTTGAAAGTCTCAACGCAAGCGACTATC
>JANWHL010000047.1 GCA_025450405.1 Ktedonobacterales bacterium | reverse complement strand
CGGAGGCGGAGTCGCGCATGGTCCCTCCGTCGTATGGGCTCAGAGCGGAACAAGGCACGCAGAGAGTGGATACGCGGGACACCGAGGATTCGCGATCCCGGGTATACTGACCACACTGAGCTGTTGCGGCTCATATGGACATGGGTGGACATGGGTGGACATGGGCGGGACTGCCGGGGTGCGCAGGGTGCGCAAGGCCCTCTAACACCATACTGTACGACATCCTGTCGGCTCTCGACCCAAGTGGCCCCTTGGTCCGGGGGCGTGACTTCCGCGGAGTCGGCTATGATTGGTGCCGCTGAGACGAGCCGCGTACTGACGACGCCGAGCGTCCTGGCTGGCCCGGCCACAGCGCGTTTGCCAGCGGAAAGTTTCGTGCCCCATCCTCCGAAGCGGGTGCCGGGACGCGGGCACGGGGTGTGTGGCGACTGGGTGCCGCCGCCGGCTGAGCGGCGGCGAGTGTGAGCCGCGGGCGTTGGGCGGGGCGACGATGGAGGGAGACCTCAGGTGAGCGACGATCAACCGACAGCTGACGAGAGTCGCGCCATCCTGGCGCAGCCGCTCGCCCCCACGGGTGTCCGCGGCCTCGACCAGGTCCTGGGACAGGGGCTCCCACGCGGCGCGCTGGCGATCATCATGGGACCGCCGGGAAGCGGCAAGACCGTGCTCGCGAACCAGATCGCCTTCGCGGCGGCGCGCGCGGGCCAGCGGGCGGTCGTCTTCACCGCGCTCGCGGAATCCACCAGCAACCTGATCATCCACCTGCGCTCGTTCACGTTCTTCGACGACGAGCTGGTGGGGAATATGGTGCAGCTGTTGAGCATGCAGCAGTTCCTGCGCGGCGGGCTGCGGGCAGCGGGCGACGAGTTGGTGGCGGCGGCCCGGCGCGCCCGAGCCAGCGTGGTGGTCCTGGACGGCTTCCGCGGCGTGCGCGGCGTGGACTTGGATCCCCAGGCAGCGCGCCAATTTCTCTATAATGTTGGCACGACGCTGAGTGTGCTCGGGGGGACGACCATCATCACCAGCGAGGCGGACCCGCGCGACCCGGCGTTCTTCCCGGAGGCGACGACGGCCGACGTGATCATCGGGCTGCACTACACGCTGAACGGTGTGCGGCAGATGCGGGCCCTGGAGGCCATCAAGGTGCGTGGATCGGCCCCGTTGCCGGGGTTGCACGGCCTGCAGATCGAGAATGAGGGGGCAGTGGTTTACCCGCGGCTGGAGGCGCGCATCGGCATGACGTCGCGCCGGCAGATGGAGCGCACGCTCACTACGCTCGGGGCCGACACGGCCATCCCGGAGTCCGCTGCGGGAGACCCCGTGCCCTTCGGCGTCGCCGAGCTCGACACGCTCCTGGGCGGCGGCCTCACGCGCGACACCAGCACGCTGCTGGCGGGCGGTCCAGGTACGGGGAAGACGCTGATCTCGCTGCTCTTCGCACTGGCCGGGGCGCGCGCGGGCGAGCCGACGGTGTTCCTGGGCTTCCGTGAGAGCCTGCGGCAGCTCCTGCTGAAGGCTGACTCCTTCGGGGTGGGCGGCCACCTGCGCGAGGCGCTGCGCCAGGGCGGACTGCTGACGCTGCTCCGCTGGGCGCCTGTCGAGCTCACTCCCGACATCGTGGCTGATCAGCTCCTCACGGTGCTCGACCGAGTGGGGGCGCGCCGCCTGGTGGTCGACAGTATCAGCGAGGTGGAGCGGGCGGTGCTCGGGAGCGGCAATGGTGGGCGCGTGGACAACTATCTTGGCGCACTGATCGAGGCACTGCGGGATCGGAGCGTGACGGGCATCTTTATCAAGGAGACGCGCCAGTCGGTTGGCTCGCGGGTGGATTTCGCGGACGAGCCGGCATCGGTGCTGGCCGAGAATGTGCTGCTTCTCGAACAATTGGAGCAGCGCGGGGGTCTGCACCGCGTGCTCTCGGTCCTCAAGACCCGCTTCGCGGCACATGACGCGACACTCTGGGAGTTCGCCATTGCCCCTCCCGACGGCATTCGCCTGATCGCGCCCCTCCGGCGCGACGTCGAGACGCCGGTGGGAACCACCTTCGACCCTAGCCGAACCGGAGCCGGTCCCTCGCAGTCGGAGCCGCCCCGCGGCCACGCGTCGCGTCGAGGTCAGTCGAGCGGCCAGGGGACGGAGGGAGCCAGTCCGCCAGAGACACGACGGTAGAGGGAACATCGTGATTGGCAACGGGAGTGACCCCGGCGGAGGCTCCGGGGGCGCGCATGACGCGGCGACGAAGAGCGGTCCTCCCGCGTCGGAACGCGACGGGGAGCCAGAAAACCACGCGGAGTCCCACGACGAAGCGCCCGAGCCGTACCTGGTGCTCATCGTCGAGGATGAGGAACCGATCGCGGAAGCGGTGGCCTATGTCGTCCAGGCCCGCGGGTACACGCCGCTAGTCGCCGTTGACGGCCAGCAGGCGCTGCACCTCACGCGCGAGCGCTGGCCGGCGCTGGTGATCACGGACCTGATGATGCCGCGACTGGACGGGGTGGAGCTGATCGCGGCCCTGCGGGCCGACGCCGCGGCGAATCATCATGTACCGCCACCGGTCATCGTGACGACGGCGGCGGGGATGCGGCGTGCCGAGGCGGCGGGTGCCGATGCGATCCTGCGCAAGCCCTTCGATCTGGTGGACCTGGAGGACCTGCTGCACCGATTTCTTGGCCCGGCCGGACCATCGGGGAACGCCCGCGCCGCGGGAACGCCAGGCGATGGCGCTTGAGCACGGCGGCCGAGAAAGTCTTCAGCTCCGTCCCCTTTCCCACCGGGAGCGGGGAGACTTGAGGGACGGATCGTGCACAATGAGGGCACGGCGGGCACAGAGGAGCGGAGAGCCGGAGGACTGAACCGCCGGAGCCGCGCGGGACGCCCAGGATCGGAGGCGACGCCGGGATCCTCACCTCCAACCCCGCGCAGCGCATGGCGAGGGGAGCCGGAGGGCGAGTAGGAAGGGAGCGTGGCCGCCGCGACAAAGAGGCCGCCTCGGGTGAGGCGGCCCCAAGAAGGGTGGGCGATATCCGGCTCGAACGGATGACCTCCACGATGTCAACGTGGCGCTCTAACCAGCTGAGCTAATCGCCCTCGACGGTGGCAGTGTAGCACCGGCGTGGCGCGCGCGTCAAGAGACCCAGTAGCCGGCGGGCGGCATTGCGCTCGACGGCGGGTCACAGGCCACCGGACTGGAGGCCGCCAGGGCGGCGCAGCAGGTGGATGCGCGCTTCGAGCGCGACCCCCCAGGCGAGCAGGGTGTGGGCGTCCGCGAACCGCTGCTCACTGTCGTCCGTGGTGTCGTGAAGGAGCACGCCGATCAGGTCGCCATGGGGACCGGACGCCGCGAAGACGAGGCAGTAGCCGGCGTTGCCCGTGGCCCCGGTCTTGACGCCGAGGATCGTGACGCCAGCACCGGCGGGCGCGTCGAGCAGCTCATTGGTGTTGGTGAGCGGTAACGTGGGGTGGCCCGCGGTGGCGGGCAAGGTTATGGTAGGGGTGGCGACGATCGCGGCGATGACCGGGTCGCGCAGTGCCGCGGCCGCCAGGCTCGCGAGATCGGCGGCGGAGCTGTACTGGCCAGTCGCGTCGAGCCCATGGACGTTGACGTAGTGGGTGTGCACGAGACCCATCCGCTGGGCCTGCTGGTTCATCAGAGCGACGAAGTTGGCTTGCGAGCCCGCCACGCCGTCGGCGATGGCGATGGCGGCGTCGTCACCGGAGGGGAGCAGCAGGCCATAGAGGAGCTCGCGCAGCGTGAGCCGCTCGCCAGGTACAAGCCCGGCGAGGCTGGCACCGGTTCCGGCAAGGCTCTGGATGTCGGATCCCACGGTGATCGATTGGTCGGGCTGGCCGCTGGTGACGGCGACGAGGGCTGTCATGATCTTGGTGGTGCTGGCCATAGGCAGCTCGACATCGGCATCGCGGGCGATGTAGACGCCGCCGGTGATGGGATTGGTGAGGATGACGGCGGCGGCGGGGGACGCGGGGACGGAGAGGAGCGGCGGAAGGGGCGAGAGTGTCCGCGGTGGCAGGCTGGGTCCGGTAACCAGCGCGGGTTGGCGGACGACCCCGCCGGATCCACCGATGACCGAGGCGCAGCCCGCGAGCAGGAGCACGAGCGGCAGCATGCCCAGCGCGAGCGCGCGTAGAGATTGCCGGCCGATCGCACGCAACCTGAGGCCGGGGACACACGGATGGTCGCCCACTCCACGACCCGTGGCTCGCGTGTCCATGCTACCTCCCACTTCGGCAACGGTACGGCTCTATCATACGGCATCCACAAAAGGGTGTGGCGCGCGGGTCCACGGCGCGAAATTGGCAACACGTGGCGAGGACCGTCCATCCCTCATCATTGCATGAGGGGGCAAGGGTCCATCGTATAACACGCGGAGAGGACCTCACCCCCGGCCCCCAGGGGGGGACCCCGGCCCCCAGGGGGGGACCCCGGCCCCTCTCCCGCGAGGAGCGGGGAGCCGAAACGGTGGCCGCGAGAGGAGTTGCGCGGGGCGGGCGGGGTGGAGAGCGGGCGGGGTAGTACAGCGAGGAGGCGTCCTGAAGCCCTGTGAAAAACCCGGCATACGTTGGCGCTTGCGTGATGTCCGGTGTGGCGGCGCTTGGGTGCATACTGGGTGACGGGCGCTATGTAGCGACAAGATTAGGCGACGCGTGTACGAGTCAGGCCTCGCGCGGCAGCCCACGCATTGGCTCATGACGAGGAGGATGGTTATCGCCGTGGATACGTCGCCGCCGCATGTGGCACTCGACGATATCATCGAGCCCGCGACGCTCGCCGCGGTGTTGAGGCATGCCGGTCTGCCGGCAGGGCGTGTGGAGGTGGCGGCCACCGGCCCGGTGGCCGCTGGATATTCCGGTGCTCGGCTCACGCGGCTGACTCTACGTGTGACGCCGCGCGGTGGTCGCGCCGCATGGTGGGGGGCGCTGGTCCTCAAGGAGATCGCGCCGTGCCAGGGCTGGCTCGGTGCCGCTAGCGAGGATCACAAGCTGCGTGAAGTACAGCTCTGGCGGACGGGGTTGCTGGGCGCCCTGCCGGTGGGTATCGAGACAGGCGTGCTGGCGACTGGCCTGGCGGGGCCGCACACTGCGCCCATGGCAGGGGCGCTGCTGCTGCGCGACGCACGGCGGTGGCTGCTGGCAGACCCCTTGACCGCGCCCACTCCGGGGTCCGCGTTCCTCACGAGGCTGCTGGACGCGCTGGCGCGGCTGCACGCGGTCTACTGGGAGGATCCGCGACTCCGCGACCCTTCCGTGGGTCTCACGCCGGCCCGGGCGGCGCTGCTGCTGGCAGCACCAGCCACGGTGGCCGCGCGCCTGACCGCTGGTGAACGCAATCCGTACATGGCCGCGATCCCCGACCGATGGGAGGCGTTTCTGGCGCTGGCCGCGCCTGATGCCGCCGCGGCCATGCGGTCCGTACTGGCCGATCCCGCGCCGATAGTGGCCGCGATCGCGCGCCTGCCGGCAACGCTGGTCCATGGCGACGTATGGGGACCGAACGTGGGCATCATGCCGCCCGCGCGCGCGGCGGCGGGCGGGCGCACCGGCCGGCGCTTGCTGCTGCTGGATTGGGCGCTCGCGACGGCTGGGCCCGCGCTCTACGATCCGCTCTGGCTCGCGGGGACGTGGCACGCGCTCGATCCGCGCCAGCTGCTGGCGCGCTATCGCGCCCGCCTGACGCGCCACCTCGCCGCACGCGGCATCCGTGTGGATCCCGTCATCTGGCACGGCCTGGTTGACGCCGCGTACCTGCGCACGGTCCTGGTCTGCGGCGAGTCCATCGGCCACGACGTGGCGCTAGGGCGCATCCCGGCCGCTCGGGCGCGCTGGTGGGCGGCACGCGCGGCACGGGGAGCCGAAGAGTTAGTGGCTCAGGCATGCCGCCGACCGGCGCAATCGCCTATAATCCCATCATCCGACCGGTTCATATCCGGATACGACCAGTCTTTCGCCCGCCAGTGAGGAAGGACCACCCGTGACCGCGCCCAAGCCGACCGCGCTCCCGATCTTCGACGGCCACAACGATATGCTGCTCAGCCTCTATCTGCCCGACCGCGGGAAGGGGCGCGGCTTCTTCGAGCGCGGGGAGGAGGGGCACCTGGATCTGCCACGGATG
The DNA here is from genome assembly GCA_025450405.1 of Ktedonobacterales bacterium. Taxonomy (GTDB): domain Bacteria; phylum Chloroflexota; class Ktedonobacteria; order Ktedonobacterales; family JADMIN01; genus JANWHL01. The sequence continues at coordinate 10,339 of JANWHL010000047.1, read as the reverse complement.
CGCGAGGGTGGCTTCGGCGGCGGTTTCTTCGCCGTTTTCGTCCCCAATGAGCTTCCGAAGCGGGCGCGCCGGAAGAAGTCCGACGAGAACGAGGGCCAGGTGAAGACCGAGCAGGGTTACGACTTCCCGCTGGCGCCGGCCATCGATCCCGCGTACGCCCAGCGCGTGACGCTGGCTGTGGCGGCGGGCCTCTTCCGGCTGGAGCGCGATGCGGCGGGGCAGGTGAAAGTGGTGCGGACGGCGGACGAACTGGAACGCTGCCTGGGCGACGGGACGATCGCGATGGTCTTTCACATCGAGGGCGCGGAGGCCATCGATCCTGACCTCAACATGCTTGAGGTGCTCTACCAGGCGGGGTTGCGGTCCGCGGGCATCGTCTGGAGCCGGCCGAACGTCTTCGCCGAAGGCGTGCCGTTCCGCTTCCCCTCCACGCCCGACACGGGCCCTGGCCTCACCGACGCCGGGCGGGAGCTGGTCCGCGCCTGCAACCAGCTCGGGGTCATGGTGGACCTTTCGCATTTGAACGAGCGCGGCTTCTGGGATGTGGCGGGGCTGAGCGGCGCGCCGCTGGTGGCGACGCACTCGTGCGTGCACGCCATCTGTCCGCTGACGCGGAACCTGACCGACAAGCAGCTCGACGCGATCGGTGAGTCGGACGGGGTGGTGGGCATCAACTTCGCGGTGTCGTTCCTGCGGCCCGACGGAGACAACGATGCCGACACGCCGCTGGAGCTGCTGGCGCGGCATGTCGACTACGTGGCGGACCGCATCGGGATTGACCACGTGGCGCTCGGCTCGGACTTCGACGGCGCGCGGGTGCCGGCGGAGCTGGGCGATGCCGCGGGTCTGCCGAAGCTGCTGGCGGTCCTGCGGGCGCGCGGCCACAATGACGCGTCGCTGCGCAAGATCACGCACGAGAACTGGATGCGGGTGCTGCGGCGGACGTGGAAGAGCGGTGGGTGAGGTCTCCCATGCCCACCAGCGCATCGTTGGGGAGGCGGATGTCCCCCCAGGCATCTGCCGGTGGATGCACAACGCGCATCCACCGAAGAGTTGCCTGGCGACGAGCGCCGAGGTGAGTGGCGAGCCTGGGCGGGCAGCCCAATCTAGGGCAGGTGCGGTTGTATAGCTAGAAGGCGCCCTGAAGGACGCGGCGAATCCCCAAAGGGCGGTCGTCGGCGGATGGGCCGTGGCGGAGACGCGCATCGGGGCTTGCCTATGCCGCTTCCTGCCGCCTGAGGTGGACGCGTACGGAGGCCCGTTTGGGATCGAGTCGAGACGCCCAGGTGCGCTGGGGAACGTCGCACTCGAATTTTGCGCCCGACGCGCACCCCGACATCACCCGCGTTTGGCGACGCAAGTGTGTGCTGACCGACGCCGGCGCGTCGGACGTGCCTCCAGGCTCCGAGGTCTGGTACGACGATCGCGAGCCGGTATCATCCAGCGCTACGTGAGCGAAGGTCGACGCGCGCGGGCGCGACAACCCCACATGCGCTCTGCTCACGCCGATCCCGCGGACGCCACCGCCGCTGGCACCTCAAGGCGCGCGAAGAGGGGGGTAGGGCCGGGCAGGGGCTGGCCGGCGGGGACGGGGGCTGGCGACCAGGGGAGACGCGCGACGTCGCCGGAGAAGCCCAGAAGCTCGTGCAGGCGCTGGGACGAGAAGGGGGTGTACGGGGCGAAGAGGAGCTTCAGGGCATTCAGGGTCTGGATGGCCGTGGCGATGGTCGTCGCCGCGGCAGCGGGGTCCGTGCGGATGGCCTTCCAGGGAGCCTGGTTTTCCAGATAGCGGTTGAGGGCGCGGGCGAGGTCGAGCGCTTCGTCGAGGCTGTCGCGCAGGCGCACCTCGGAGATGGCCGCCCCCGCCGCGGCGAAGGCGTCGCGCGCGGCGGCCAGCAGCGCGGCGTCCGCCGCGCGCGCGGGTCCGGCCGCTGGCACGCGGCCGCCGAAATGGCGCTGGGCGAAGGTGAGCACGCGGTGGGCGGCGTTGCCGTAGATGCCGAGCAACTCGTCATTGTTGCGCCGCACGAGCTCGGCGTCGGTGAAGTGGGTGTCGCGGGTCTCGGGCATGGTGGCGGCGAGGTAGTAGCGCAGGGGGTCGGCGCCGTAGCGGTCTAGCACGTCGGTGGTCCAGATGACGTTGCCGCGCGAGGTGGAGGCTTTCTGGCCGCCCATGGTCATGAACTCGTTGCTGGGGATGTCGTAGGGGAGGGCCAGGCCGCCCAGGCCCATGAGGACGGCGGGCCAGATGATGGCGTGGAAGGGGATGTTGTCCTTGCCGATGAAGTAGTACGATCGCGCGGGCGCGCGGCCATCCGGCGCGAGGCGCCACCAGCGCTCCCAGGCGGTCGGGTCGGCCTGGTGCTCGGCCCATTCGCGGCTGGCGGCGAGGTAGCCGATCAGCGCGTCGAACCAGACGTAGATGCGCTTGCCGTCATAGCCCTCCAGCGGCACCGGGACGCCCCAATCGAGGTCGCGGGTGATGGCGCGGGGACGCAGCCCCTCTTTGATCCAGTTGAGCGCGAAGTTGATGACGGTGGGGCGCCAGTGCTGGGTACTGGTCTGGAGCCAGGCCAGCAGTCGGGGCTCCAGTTTGGGGAGATCCAGGAAGAAGTGCTCGGACTCGCGGATCTCGATCGGGGCCTCGCGACTGCCGCATATGCGACACCGGGGGTCGATCAGCTGGGTGGGGTCCAAGGTGCGGCCGCAGTTGTCGCACTGGTCGCCACGCGCGTCGGGGTAGCCGCAATAGGGGCAGGTGCCGAGGATGTAGCGGTCGGGGAGGAAGCGTTTGTCGGTCGGGCAGTACGGCGACTCCATGCGGTCCTTGAAGAGGTAGCCAGCCTGGAGGAGGCGCAGGAAGACCTCCTGGGTCACGCGGTAGTGGTTGGGCGTCTCGGTCTCGGTGTAGAGGTCCCAGGAGATTCCCAGGCGGCGCGAGGTCTCGACGATGCGGGGGTGGAAGCGTCCGACAAGCTCGCGCGGGGTGATGCCCAGGCGGTCGGCGTCCACGGTGATGGGCGTGCCGTGCTCGTCGCTGCCCGAGACCATCAGCACGTCGTGGCCGGCCATGCGGTGGTAGCGGGCGAAGATGTCGCCAGGCAGGAATGAGCCGACGATCTGGCCGACGTGGGTGGCGCTCCGGGCGTATGGCCAGGCGATGCAGACGAGGATGCGCTCAGGCGTGAGGCGGGCGGACGCGGGGCTGGGCGAGGTCATGGTCGGTTCCTCCGTGGCGAGAGTGTCTCGATTATACCATTCGGTAGGGAGCGGCCCTGGCGTTTGAAACCGCGGCGTGCTTTCTCTCCCCTTCCCACCAGGTATACAATGGACCTGGCCGTACCGCGCAAACGCTGGCCGGGATCGCTGGCCTGGGTCGGGAGGTCCGGACGTGGAGACCGAGGGGGAGGGGAGTGCGTGAGCATACTTACCGCGGACATGAAGCGCATGATCACATCGGAATTTGGCACCTGTTTCGTCGCCACTGTCTCACCGGATGGCAAGCCGAATCTCTCACCCAAGGGCACGCTGGAGGTGCTGGATGATAATCACCTGGCGTTCTGCGAGATTCGTTCGCCGAACACGCGCCGCAATCTGGAGCAGAATCCCAACATCGAGATCAACATCGTGGATATGCTCAGCCGCAAGGGGTACCGCTTCAAGGGGCGGGCGGAGGTGCTGCGCGAGGGGACGCTCTACTACGATGTGGTGCGGCGACTGAACTCGGGGAGCGTGGAGCCGCCCCCGGCGGAGCGTGTGCGTGATCCCGATGTGCCGGAGGGATCGTATTGGGTGAAGAGCGTGATCTATGTCACGGTGGAGTGGGCCGCGCCGGTCTCGTCGCCGATCTATGATCACGGCTATGACGAGGAGACAGTGCGCGCGCGGTGGGTGACGCGGCGGAGTCGGCAGGAGGCCCAGCGCGCCCAGGTGTGATCTGACCGCGATCCGGTTGGACCGTCATATACTGTCTGGGAGGGGTGCCGGCGCGGCTTGTCGCCCGTGGTAGGCTCCACGCGCCGGTCCGGCCGCCCCGCTCAGGAAGGCCCAGGCATGCACGATCGCGCCACGCTCCCCAACGGCATCCGTGTCCTCACGGAGCGAATGCCCCACGTCCGGTCGGCTACGGTCATTTTCTATTTCGGCGTCGGCTCGCGGTACGAGGACGAACCGCTGGCCGGCGTCTCGCATTTCATCGAGCACATGCTCTTCAAGGGCAGTGAGCGCTACCCGACCGCCCAGACGATCTCGGAGACCATCGAGGGGCTGGGCGGCGTGATGGACGCGGCCACCGGCAAGGAGCTGACCGCCTACTCCGCCAAGATCGCCAGCCGCCACTTCGACCTGGCGATGGATGTGCTCACCGATATGGTGCGCCATCCGATACTGGACCCGCACGAACTGGAGAAGGAGCGGCGGGTCATTACCGAAGAGATCAACATGTATCGCGACAGCCCGCAGGACTGGGTCTGGGTGCTGGGCGACGAGGCGCTCTGGCCGGGGCTGCCGCTCGGACGCGAGGTGGCGGGCACGCGAGAATCGGTTGAGGCGATCACGCGCGAGGGAATGGACGCCTACCGCCGGAGTCACTACCTGCCGAACAATCTGGTCGTGGGGGTGACTGGGGACATCGAGCACGAGCGGGTAGTGGGGTCTGTGGAGCGGCTGCTGGGCGGCTGGGAGGCGGGCGAGTCGCTGCGCTGGATGCCCTGCCCGCCGCCGGCGGGGGTGCCACGGGTCCGACTGGAACGGCGCGACACGGAGCAGACGAACCTCTGCCTTTTCACGCCCGGTGTGGCCTATGACGATTCGCGCCACTATGCGCTCTCGGTGCTGAACACGATCCTGGGCGAGGGGATGAGTTCGCGGCTGTTCCTGGAGGTGCGCGAGCGGCAGGGTCTGGCGTACGAGGTCAACAGCTCGAACTCGACGTACCACGACACGGGGTGCTTCACGGTGTACGCGGGCGTGGAGCCCAGCCGCACGGGGCCGGCGCTGCGGGCCATTCTGGCGGAGATGGGGCGGATGCGAACGGAGCTGGTGCCCGAGGCGGAGCTGGGCCGGGCCAAGGAGTACATCAAGGGGCGGATCGTGCTGGGGCTGGAGGATACGTACAGCGTGGCGGCGTGGCTGGCGGGCCAGGAGCTGCGCTATGGGCGGATCCATGAGGTGGATGAGGAGCTGGCGCACTTCGACGCGGTCACGGCGGAGGACCTGCGGCGGCTGGCGAGCGATCTCTTCCAGGATGAATGGCTGCGGCTGGCCCTGATCGGTCCGCACGACGACGCGGGCGACCTGGATGGCATCCTGGCGCTGTAGGGCGGGAGAGTGTGGGGGACGTTCACAATGAGTCGTCATGCGCGTGGCGCGCACCCCCACCGATGAAAATGGCCGCGGGTGCTCTCGGCGCTAGCTCGCCACGACGGATATTTTCATAGCAGGACACAGAGGACATGGAGGGACGGGGGGAGAGCGGAATAAACCAGAGAGAACACAGAGAACACAGAGGGAGAGAGGGAATAAACCGCCGAGAGCGCAGAGGGCGCGGAGGGAGGTCAAAGACACGTCCTCACTCCCGGCCACCGCGCCATGACGATGGCGAGGGGGAGGCAGGCGCGCCGGGGGGACGGGGCACGACCATGAACGTCCAGGGTGCCAGAGACGTGGCGCGGGCGTGGGTGCGGGATGAGGCGGAGGGGCTGCCGGGGTTCGCGGGAGCGTATTTCGCGGGCTCGACGAATGGGCTCCCCGACGACGCGACGCTGCCCGCGACGTCTGATCTCGACGTGATGATCGTGGTGGATGGGGCTGAGCCGGCGAACAAGATCGGCAAGTTTCGGTACCGGGACGTGCTGATCGAGGCGTCGTATGTGGCACTGGATCGGCTGCGGACGCCGGAGATGGTGCTGGGGGACTATCATCTAGCGGGCGGATTCCGGACGCCGAGCGTGATCGTCGATCCGACGGGGAACCTGGGCGCGCTCCAGGCGGTGGTGGGCCGGGAGTTCGCCAGGCGCCGGTGGGTGCGCGCGCGGTGCGAGCAGGCGCGGGCGAAGGTGGTGAGCGGCTACCGGTTGGATGAGGCGGCGACCTTCCCCGAGCGGGTGATGGCGTGGATCTTCCCGGCGGGCATTACGACGCATGTGGTGCTGGTGGCGGGACCGCGGAATCCGACGGTGCGGCGCAGGTACGTGGCGGTGCGGGAGCTGCTGGCGGAGTATGGGCGCACGGAACTTTACGAGCCGCTACTGGGGCTGCTGGGGTGCGCCGGGATGGAGCTGGCCGAGGTGGAGCGCCACCTCGACGCGCTGGCCGAGGTGTTCGACGTGGCGGCGGCGGTGATCCAGACACGATTCCCGTTCGCGGCGGACATCAGCGCGGCCGGTCGGCCGGTGGCGATCGATGGGAGCCGTGAGCTTATCGCGGGCGGTCTGCATCGCGAGGCGGTGTTCTGGATCGCGGTGACGTGGTCGCGGTGCCAGATGGTGCTGGAGCGCGATGGGTCGATGGAAATGGCGAAGCGCGCCGAGGCCGGCTATCGGCGGCTGCTCGGCGCGCTGGGGATCGTGTCGGTGGATGACCTGTGGCGGCGGCGCCTACAGGTCGAGGACATGCTACCCCGGGTCTGGGGGACGGCGGAGGCCATTATGACGGCGAATCCGAAGATCGTGGACTAACGTCCGTGGCACTGTTTGTACTTGCGACCGCTGCCACAGTAGCAGAGGTCGTTGCGGCCAAGCTTGCCAGATGAGGCGCCGCCCGCGGCCGGTCGGGCACCGGTGGCCGCCGGGCGTGGGCCCCCGCCGGGGCGCACGGCCTGGCCGGGACGTTGGCCGGGATATGGGCCGCCGGGCTTGCCCTTTGCACCGTGGCCGGCATGAGGGGTGGGGGCGTTTGCCGGCCGCTGGCCGCCGGGGGCGCCATTGGCCGGCTTAGACCCCTTGACCCCATGCGCGCCATTGCCGCCATTCTGGCTGTGCGACTGGCCATTACCCGGGGCGGCCGGGGCCTGGCCCGCGCCAGGTTGGGTGGCGCCGGGGGTGGCGCGGTCGAGGGCGGCGGCGAGTCCCTGGCTCACGCGCGGGGAGGATTGGCCACCAGCGCCCGGTGCGCCGGGCGGCAGGGCGCGTCCGCCACCACCGCGCGACCCGCGGACATCGCCGGCCGACTTGGACTGGCCGCTCACCTCGGCGATGTCGTCGGCGTTGGTGCGCATGCCGTGGGGCAGCGCTTCCCGCGGGGGCTGCTGGATCTGGATCTGGACCTGACCGCGGTAGAGCAGCTCGACGATGTGGTGCTCGATGGACTGCTTGAGCTGGTCGAAGGAGGTAAACGCCTCGCGTTTGAACTCCACCAGGGGATCGCGCTGGGCCACGCCTCGGAGCCCGATACCGCTGCGCATGATATCGAGGTCGTGGAGGTGGTCCATCCAGAAGCTGTCTACCACCTGGAGGGTGGCCATGCGCTCGAACTGGCGCATGTAGAACGCGCCGGACTCCAGCGGGATGCCGGGCTGCTGCTTGGCGAAGTCGGTCAGCGCGGTGGAGAGTCCGTCTTCCTTGCGGGCGTAGGCGTCCAGCGCCACGTCGGTCATCCGCTCGAGGAGCTGATCGCGGTGGAGGCGGTTGATGTACTCGGGGAAGACGTCGTCGGGGATGGCGACGCCCCACGTCTCGAAATGCTTGACGAGGCCATCGAGGTCCCACTCCTCGGGCAGGTTGGCGGTGGTGTGGGCGGCCACCACACGCTTCACCTCGCGCTGGATCATCTCCAGCATGCGCTCGTGGAGGTCTTCCTGGTTGAGGACCGAGCGCCGGTCAGTGTAAATGACTTCGCGCTGGGCGGCGATGACATCGTCGTACTCGACGACGTTCTTGCGGATGTCGAAGTTGTACGCCTCGACCTTGGTCTGGGCCTGCTCGATGAACCGCGAGGCCATCGGGCTCTCGATGGGGATGTCGTCCTCCATGCCGATGCGGTCCATCAGGCCGGCGACTCGGTCGGTGCCGAAGCGGCGCATCAGGTCGTCGCCGAGCGAGACGTAGAAGCGTGAGGAGCCGGGGTCGCCCTGGCGGCCGGAGCGGCCCTTGAGCTGGAGGTCGATGCGCCGCGATTCGTGGCGCTCGGTGCCGATGATGTGGACCCCTCCGGCCGCGAGCACGTGCTCGCGGTCCTCGTCGCAGAGTCGCTTGGCCTCGGCCAGCGCCTCGGCGCGGTCCTCTTCGGTGGCGTACTCGGGGTCGATGTCGCGCTCGCGCAGGATCTCGTCCACGAAGCCCGCCGGGCTGCCACCGAGCACGATGTCGGTGCCACGGCCGGCCATGTTGGTGGCGATGGTGACCGCGCCGCTTCGACCCGCCTGGGCGACCACCAGGGCCTCGCGCTGGTGCTGCTTGGCGTTGAGGACGTTGTGGGAGACGCCCGCGCGCTCAAGCAGGCCGGAGAGGTATTCCGAATTCTCGACCGAGGTGGTGCCGACGAGCACCGGCTGGCCGCGCTCGTGGCAGTCCTTGATGGCCTCCACCACCGCGCGGTACTTGCCGTCTTCATTTTTGTAGATGTAATCGGAGTAGTCCTCGCGGATGACCGGCTTGTTGGTGGGGATGCTGACGACGTCGAGCTTGTAGATCTTGTTCAGCTCTTCGGCTTCGGTCATGGCGGTGCCGGTCATGCCGGCGAGCTTGTCGTAGAGACGGAAGTAGTTCTGGAAGGTGATGGTCGCGAGGGTGCGGTTCTCGCGCTGGATCGGCACTCCCTCCTTGGCCTCGATGGCCTGGTGCAGGCCCTCGCTGTAGCGGCGGCCGTAGAGGATGCGGCCGGTGAACTCGTCGACGATCAGGACCTCGCCGTCGCGGATGATGTAGTCCTTGTCGCGCTTGAAGAGGGCGTGGGCTTTGAGGGCGTTTTCGAGGTGGCGGGTGAGCTCCATGTCCTCGTAGACGTTGGGGATGGCCATCATGCGCTCGATCTTGTCGATACCGGCCTCGGTGATCGCGGCGGTCTTCATCTTGAGATCGATCTCGTAGTCCTCGTCCTCCTTGAGGCGGGGCACGGCGCGGGCGAACTTGACATAGAGCTCGGCGGACTCCTCGGCCTGGCCCGAGATGATGAGCGGGGTGCGCGCCTCGTCAATGAGGATGTTATCCACCTCGTCCACGATGGCGTAGTGGAGGCCGCGCTGAACGCACATTTGGGCGGCGGGGACCATGTTGTCGCGGAGGTAGTCGAAGCCGAACTCGTTGTTGGTGCCGTAAGTGATGTCGGCGGCGTAGGCCGCGTGGCGCTCGGGTCCCTGGGGCGGGAGGGTGGTGAGGATGACGCCGACGGAGAGGCCCATGAACTCGTGGATCTTGCCCATCCAGTCGCGGTCGCGCTGGGCGAGGTAGTCGTTGACGGTGACGATGTGGACGCCCTTGCCCGTGAGGGCATTCAGATAGGAGGGCAGGGTGGCGACGAGGGTCTTGCCCTCGCCGGTGCGCATCTCGGAGATCTTGCCGCTGTGGAGGACCATGCCGCCGATGAGCTGAACATCGAAGTGGCGCATGCCGAGGACGCGGCGGCTGGCCTCGCGGACGGCGGCGAAGGCGTCGGGGAGGATGTCGTCGAGCTCCATGCCGTTCTCGAGCTCTTGCTTGAATTCGGCGGTGAGGGCGCGGAGGTCGTCATCGGAGAGGTCTTGCATCTCGGGCTCGAGGTCGTTGATGCGCGCGACGATCGGGCGGATGCGTTTGAGCTCGCGTTCGTTGGGGTCGCCGAGGATGCGGTGGAAGAAGCTCATGGGGGCGTACCTGTCTTTCGGAGCGCTCGGGTGTCGGGCGGGAGGGGAGCCGGAGAGGGGAAATGGAGGACGCCGGTCTCGTGAGTCCTCACCCCCCAGCCCCCTCTCCCTTCGAGGAGAGGGGGAGTCGGAGGGAAAAGCGCGTCCGGCCACGGGGGAAGGGCGAGCCTGTGTGCGCGCTGGCGTTCGCTGGCGTTCGCGGCCGATGGCCACGCGGCCAGACGCGCGGACGCGTGGGGCCGAGGGCGTGAGCCGCGGTCCCGCCGGGTTGGGCGGTCAGTGGCAGCGGGCGAGGACGACGGGGACGAGCAGGGCGGGCGTGGCCAGGGCGCCGGCGATGGGTGGCACGAGCGCGGTGAGTGGGCGGAGCGCAAGCGCGGGGGAGGCGGCGATCATGGCCGCCAGGGTCTGGCTGGTGTGGAGGGCGTGGGTGGGGACGAGGCTGGCCGTGCCCATGGCGAGGTGGGGCGCCGAGGCCAGGAGACCGGGCGCCGCGAGGGGTCCGGCGAGCCAGGCGGGGGTCAGCGCGGAAGTGTAGCGTCCGGCGCGGGGGCCAGGGGT
>JANWHL010000046.1 GCA_025450405.1 Ktedonobacterales bacterium | reverse complement strand
CGCCACTCCTTGCCCCCTCCCGTGCCCAGCGGCATGCTCCCGACACTCACCCAACGGCTGGGTCGACGCCAGAATTTCGCGACCTTCGTCCCTCGCTCTCGTCCGCCGGCCGGTCAGGATGCTCCCGAAAATCGCCCCAGGGCCGAGCTGCCGCCGGACCCGCGTCCCCATGTCCACCGCCCACACGAGACCTCGGCCGCTCAGGATGAGACGCGGAACTTCAATTCCGCAGCCTCGCCACACCACGACCCGCGCCCGAGGTCGCGCCACCATTTACACCCGCATCACTGGCGACCGGCCGCTGGGGCGCCCGGTCATGCGCCCGGCGCCGCCAATGCCGGCGCGTTCGTACGGGTCGCGTATGAGTGGCCGCCCACCTGCCCTACGTGTTATCCTGCCGGCGCACGCACCCCGCGCGCGAGAGGAGGCACCACATGGGCGAGCCGAACACGCCGGCCGTCGGCTCCGCGGCGAAAGCAGCGGGCGATCCGGCGGCCGAAGACGCGGATGCCGCCGCCGTGGACCCATCGGCGGCCAACGCGGCGGGCGACGACGCGACGGACATGGGCACCGCCATGCCCGGCACAATAGAAGACCTCATGCGGCGTGTCCACGACGCTTGGGCGACGCTGGAGCGCACGATCGCCGCGCTCCCCGACCACCGCCTCACACGCCCCGGACCCGATGGCGGCTGGTCGATCAAGGATCACCTGGACCACCTGGCGGCCTGGGAGCGCATCCTCCTGGCGCGCCTGCGCGGCCAACCGGAGCGAGAGCACGAGGCGACCGGCTTGGACCCCGAGGTCTACGACGCCGCCGATCTCGACGAAATCAATCAATCTATCCACCACCGGCAGGGCCAGCGGACACTCGCCCAATCCCTGGACGACTTCCGTGCCACCCACTTGCGGCTCACCGCGCATCTGGAGGGCCTCAAGTGGAAGGACCTCTCCGACCAGGAGCGGACGGGCGCGCCGGAACTGCCCCTGCTGGGGACCACCGTCGGCAACACCTACGATCACTATGCGGAGCACCTCGCCACGATTCAGGAACTGGCGGACGAGAAACCACCCCAGCAGCCATGATCGACCACCCATCTCCCGCCACGCTCGCCAGCCTCCGCGAGCGCCGCACGTACGCCTGCCGCCTGACACCGGACCGCGCGCTCGACACCCTGGAGGATGCCGATGCCTTTGTCACCGAGCGCGGGCTGCTCACACGCACGCCAGATTGCTCGCTGCCGAGCCTCTTCGGCGCGTGTCACGAACCTCCCTACGCACCAGGGCGCGGGGGGTTCGCCGACTGGCCGGCGACAAAGTGGTGGTGGGGACACGCGCTGGCTGAGCGGCCCCGCGTCACGCACCTGAAGCTCCACCGGGGCAAGAGCCTATTCCTCACGCCAGCGGTCGCCGCGCTGGTCGATCCGCTCTGCCGCGGCGAGCTGGCCCGCGCCGCGGCCGGCGAGCATGGTCCCGAGGCGACCCGCCTGGTCACACACCTGGCCGCTGGTGGACCCGCGACCCTGGACGACCTCAAACGTGAGCTTGCGCTCAGCACGGCCGCGCTGCGCGCCACCCGCGCGCGGCTGGAGCGCGTCGGCGCGGTGGTGAGCCGCCAGATCGCGGACACGGCCGACGTCGGTGGGGACACCCAGTGGACGAGCACACTCTATCGCTGGGATCAATTGACCCCGGCGCCTCCACATGCTCCCGCGACACCACAAGATGCACCGCCGACCGTGGAAGACGCACTGGCCGCGCTGATCATCGCGGGCGTGCGCGCCGCCGTCTTAGCGCCGGCCGCCGAGGTCCGCACCTGGTTCTCGTGGACCACGCCCCCAGGCACGATCAACGCCCTCATCTGCGCACACCGCCTCTGGGAGCCGGAGCCAGGCTGGCTGGCCATCCCGGAGCCACCAAAATAGCCCGTGGACTCGCTCGGGCGCACGATGTCCGCGCCAGGCCCGAAGCCGCCCGGCCGATCAACCGTGCCCGCCTGGGCGTCTGCTCGGCTCGCCGCCCGGTCGCCCGTCGCCGTCACGAAACGCGCGAAGCTCAGGATTCTCCCGAAAATCGCCCCATGGCCACGTCGTCGCCGGACCAGCGCCCCTGGTGTCGGCCGCCCACACCACCCTCCCCCGACGCTCAGGATGACCCGCGGACCTTCCATTCCGCCTCCTCCCCCAAACACCCCGCCCGCCCCTGGTCGCTCCAATGTTCCGGCCCATCGCTGACGGCGCGCTGTCATGGGGCTTCTCCTGAAAATAGCCCGATGGTTGAGCCGCCGCTGCCTCCCTGAGCCTCCTTTCATCGCCATCGCTGACGGGGTGCCGTCAGCGCACTTCCCTTGGAAATCGGCCAATGGCTGAATCGCCTCTGGCCGGCCCGCGGGCATTTTCCGCCGCCTCCCCCCACCCCGCCTCTGTCGTCCGCCCCCTCGCACGATGTCCGCCATACATGTTTACGCGCGGAACTTCGATTCCGCATCCTCGCCGCACCGCGACACCCGCCCTTGGCCGCCGGTGCTCGGCGGTGGTCGCCGGTGGTCGCGCCGCCATGGTCCGGCGCTTCCCTGACGGCCCGCCGCGCCCCTCGTGCCGGGCTTGGTCCCCCGCGCCCGCCCCGCCCCCGTGCCCAGCGGATTCGCCGCGTCCTTCAGGGCGCCTCCTTGCCCCACCACTCCACCCGCCATCGCCTCCCCGTCGCGCGATCTCGACTCCCCCTCGCCATCGCAATGGAGAGGAGGCCGGGGGTGAGGTCCCCACGGGGCCGGGGGGTGAGGATCTCCTAACCCTGCCCATAAATCGCCGCGTGGTACGCCGCCAGCGTGCCGTCGAACGGCGCCGCGCCGGCGCCCACCAGCGCCACCACATCATTCGCCGCCTGACGGATTGCCGCCATCGTCCCATCGGGATAGCCGTAGCGCGCGCTGTGCAGCGCCAACTCGTCCTCATCCAGCAACTTGTGGCTCCCATCCGGGTAGACCATCACGTCCAAATCGAGGTCCACGAAGCGATAGCGATCCCCCACCCAGGCCCCTGGCGCGCCGATGTTGCAATAGTAATGGTGGACGACGCCAGCCGGGCTGCCCGTGTCCGGCGGGACCAGCGACCCATCCACCATGTACCACCGGCCGTACCAGACCTGGCCTACCAAATCGTGCTCCAGCCCCCAGGTGCCCGTGGGTCGCGTAAACAGCGCACCCCGCGGCGCGTGCCAGATGAAACCGCCTGCGTCCTCCCAGACGATGGAGATCGGCCACTCATAGTTTAAAGCGCCGTCATACTTCACGCTCCGGATGTACGCTGGCCGCGGAACCAGACTGAGCGACACGCGACCCATGCCCAGCACACCTCACATCATTTCCGCCCAGGCCACGCTGGTGCGCTGCCCCACCACCTGCGCCCAGCTGACGCCGGTGGCCTCCGTCGCCGGAAGCTTCGTCGGGGCGTCCGGTGGACGCCCGGCGCGGTGGACGCCCGACGCGTCTCCAGAGGGTCTCTGGGGGAGACCCGTCGCCTGGCAACCGCCGCGCTTCACCACGATTGCGTATTACACCTTGGCGACCAGCGACAACTGCGACTCGTCGAAGTAGCGCACCGCCCCCGCCGGCAACAGCAGTGCCAGGTCCGGCTGGAGCGCCTCCACGAACTCGGTGTCGTGGCTGACGATGACCAGCGTACCGCGATATCCCGCCAGCGCCTCCCGCACCCGGTCGCGCGACGCCGGATCGAGGTTATTGGTTGGCTCGTCCAGTAGCAACGTATTGTAGCCGCCAAGCATCAGTCGCGCCAGAGCCAGACGCGTCTTTTCCCCGCCGGACAGCGATCCCACTGGCTGAAACGCCTGCCCGCCCGAGAAGAGGAAACGCCCCAGCAGTGACCGCAGCTGGCCGTCTCCCGGCGGTGGCGCTGTGCGGTGGGGCATCGCCCCGGCCGCGAGTCGCATCTCCTCCAGCAAGGTGAGGTGCGGGTGCAGCGACTCGTGCTCCTGAGCGTAGTAGCCCAGGTCCACCATCTGCCCCGTCTCCACACGCCCGCGCGTGGCCGGCGCCATCCCAGCCAGTACCCGTAGCAGCGTCGTCTTGCCCGCGCCATTCCGCCCGATGACCACCAGCCGCTGCCCGCGCTCGATCTGGAAGTTCAGGTCGGTGAACACGGCCGGCCCGCCATAGCTCTTGGTCAGCCGCTCCGCCTTGAACACGACCCGGCCGCTCTGCCGGACAATCGGCAGATCCAATGCGAGGGCGCGCTCACGATGCGGCAGGGACGCCGGATCGGGCAGGTCCTCGCGCATCCGCTCCACCAGGTGGTCCAGCACCTTGGCGCGGCGGGCCAGCTTGGCGGTCTTCCCACGCATCCAGTCCGCCTGCTCCTCGAGCTGGGCGATCTTGGCGTGCTGGCGCTCGGACCGCGCGGCGGCGCTCTCCTCGGCCTGCGCGCGCTGCCGCAAGTACGCGCTGTAGTTCCCCGCGTAGGCGGTCACGGTCCGTGTGCGCGCGTCGAGATGCAGCACGCGGGCGATGGCCTTGTCCAGCAGTGCGAGGTCGTGCGAAACCAGCATCACCGCGCCTGGGAAGCGCGCCAGATAGTCCATCAGCCAGCGTGTGGCCGGCCCATCGAGGTGGTTGGTGGGCTCGTCCAACAGCAGCAAGTCAGGCGCGGCGAAGAGCACACGCGCCAGCGCCAAACGCGTCTTCTGGCCACCCGAGAGCCCCGGCACCGGCCGCTCCAGCTCCACATCGCCCAGTCCGAGGCCGGCCAGCAACTGGACGATCTCGTGCTCGGCGTTGTAGCCGCCCTCGCGGCCAAAGCGTTCCTCCAGCTCGCCATAGCGCGCCAGAAGGGCCTCCAGCGGACCGCGCGTGTCACCATCGCGCGTGTTGCCATCGCGCCGCGAGTTGCCGCCGTGGGTGACCCGATGCGCGGGTGAGCCGCCGGTACTCTGGGCCGCCGCGGCGAGCGCGTCTCCCGTGCCCACACCCGCGGGCACCAGCGACATGCGGGCCAGCTCCGCCTCGATGCCGCGCAGCTCCGTGGCGAGCGCGCCCAACTCACGCCCGGCCAGCATCACGTCGCGCACGGTCGGCGGCGGGCCAGCCGGCGTATGTTCCGGGCCTTCGGCGCGGCCGACCAGCAGGTCATCGGCCAGGCGCTCCTGGCCCAGGTACCCCAGGCGCTTGGGCCGCGTGATCGTGCCGGCGTCGGCTTCCAGCTCGCCGCGCAGGGCGCGCAGCAGCGTGGTCTTGCCGGCGCCATTGACGCCAACCAGGCCGACCTTCTCGCCGCGATTGATCAAGAATGTCGCATCTTCCAGCAGCGTCTTGCCGCCACGATGCAGCGTGAGGTGTCGTACCTCAAGCATGGTCTCACTCCGTCCTCATCCCGTGACCCACATGCTCGGTCGCGTTTCACGCTCACCGCGGGGCATTCCCCGCTGGGCGCACGTTCGGAGCATGGGGCCTAAACCGCTACCAATGCCGCGCATGGCCGGTCTGCCCGAGGAGCGGTACGGAGTGGCTGTGCGGTCGTCATCGGTGGGAGGCTGAAAGGGGGGGCCTCCGGAGGGACCCGGGCGCGCGGGGCGGCGCGCTTAGCGGGGGTTGCGACGGGCTCAGTCTTCGCACGCTTGCCTGAAATTGGGCAGACCTATCCCCTGAGCTAGGGGAGTACGGCCGTCCGGATTCCAGGCATTCGAGCCATCGTCGCTACGGGTCCTCTCACTCTGGTGGGTGGCACACAGCCACTCCATGGGCGCGGATTCGCACCCATGGAACATGATACCGCGGCCGAGAGGTGAAATCAAGGACGCGCATTACCAGCGTGAGTCAGCGTGTGAAAAGCGGGTGGCGCCCCGCGACCTCGGCGCGTTTGACAGGCGAGGGGCGGCGTGATATCCTTGCGGCCAACGCGAGGACACGCCGCCTCCGTCCGCGCCCCCCGCCCGCCGCGCGGCCAGGCGCCGCCACCATCAGGAGGATCGCCATGGCCCCGTCCGACGCGCCATCCGCCTCATCCCAGCCATCCGCCTCGTCTCCCGTCGTGATCCTCAACCCCGGCGGCAACCGCGGCCACGCGGCGCGTCTCCGGCCCGCCCTGGAGCGCGCGCTGGCGGGCGGGCGCGGCGAGCTGGTGCTCACCCGCACACCGGCCGAGGCGGCGGACCGCGTGCGCGCGGCGGCGCTGGCGGGCCGCGGCGTGGTGGCCGTTGGCGGTGATGGCACCGTGGCGGTGGTGGCCAATGCCCTGCTCGCGGCGGGCGCGCCCGTGCCCCTGGGCATCGTGCCCGCCGGCAACGGCAACGACTACGCCTGCGAGACCGTCCACCTCCCGCGTGACCCGCTGGCGGCGCTCGAGATCGCCCTCACCGGCACGCCCGTCGCCATGGATGTGGGCATGGTCAACGGCCGCTACTTCCTGAACTCACTCGGCGTGGGCATCGACGCCAACATCGCCGCCGCCGCCGAGGACCTGAAGCGCGTGCCCTTCCTGCACGGCCAGGCGCTCTATTGGGCGTCCAGCCTGCGCGAATTGCTCCTGCATTACGACCGCTGCCCCGAGCTGCGCATCACCCTGGATGGCCAGCCGGATGAGAGCCACCTCTACGCACTGGTGGCGGTCAACCTTGGCCCGACCGCTGGGGGCGGCTTCAAGATCAACCCGGGCGCCGACCCCCATGATGGCCTGCTCGACGTCTGCATCATCTGGAAACCGCCCCTGCTCCGCGCCCTCCAACTGCTCCCGATGGTGGAGAAAGGCACGCATATTACCCAGCCCGAGGTGAAGCGCACGCGTGTGCGCATGATCGAGCTCACGAGCATCAAGCCCGTCTATGCCCACCTCGACGGCGAGGTCATCACCGCCGCGTCGTTCGACGCCCGCATCCTGCCCGGCGCGCTCCGTGTGCGGCAGGCCACTTAGCGCGGTGGCTCCGTTCCCTTTTCACCGCCCCCTCTGTATCCTCATTTTCCTAAGGTGTGCATTTCTCCGCGCGCTCCGTCCCCTCCCTCTCTCCTCCTCTGTGCCCTCTATGTTCTCTGTGGTTTCTCCGTCCTCCTCCGTCCCTCTGTGTCCTCATTGTGTGTCTCCCCGGATCCCCCAGTCGGAGGGGAGGATCCCAGCGGGCGCGGCCACCTGATCGGCGTAATAGCCGCGGTACGCCTCGGGCAGCAGCACGGCGATCCGCCGGCCCATGTCGTCGGCGACCATCTGATTGCTGGCCTTGGCGCTCAGCCCCGCCGGCGCCCGCGGCATGTATGGCTCGCCAAACGTCACCGTGACCCGCGCGCGGTGCCAGATACGCCAGCCGCGGCTTGGACTCCACACCCGCTCCGTGCCCGTGATGCCCACCGGGAGGACCATCGCCCCCGCGCGCAGTGCCAGGAAGGCCGCGCCCGACCTGGCGCGGAGCATGGCCGCGGGCAGCGGCACTTTGGGATACGTCCCCTCCGGCATCAGCATCACGCACTGCCCGCGCGCGAGCAGATCCGCGAGCGTGCGGATCGCCTCGCGATCCGACGCGCCGCGGTGGACCGGCACCACACCGCACCAACGCGATAGCCCGCCCAGGATCGGCCACTCGAATAGATCGGACTTGGCGACAAAATGGACCTGGCGTGGGATGCGCAGGCCGATGGGCAGCGGGTCCACCAGGCCGAGATGATTGCCCACGATCACCAGCGGCCCAGAGCGCGGGCAGCGCTCCACCCCAACAACGCTGAGGCGCATCTGCAGGGGCAACAGCACGCGGACCAGCACGCGGGCGAAGCGATAGAACGGCGTCACAGCGCGTGGCCCTCTGGCAGCGCGGCTGGCATCGCATCGCCCACCGGGGCCGCTGGCGGCAGGCGCACGGTGAACGTGGACCCCTGACCTTCCTCGCTCTCGACAGAGATCGTGCCGCCGTGCTGCTCGACAATCTGCTTGACACTCGCCAGACCAAGGCCCGTGCCCCGGATCCCGCCAACATTGCCCGCCCGCTGGAAGCGCTCGAAAACATGCGGCTGGTCCGCCGCCGGAATCCCCACGCCGCGATCCGACACGCTCAGCATCGCCGCCCCATCACCTTCGCCGGCGAGCGTGATCGTCACATTGCCGCCGGCGGGGCTGTACTTCAGGGCGTTGCTCACCAGATTCTCGACCACGCGCTCCAACCGCGGCCCGTCCCACTCGCCAACCAACGACGGATGGTCCGCGCACACGCGGACGCGGTCGCGCGCGGGCTGGCGGGCGACCACATCGCCAACCAGCGCGACCAGGTCAGTCGACCGTGGCGCCAGCTCCAACGGCTGGCCGACCCGCACACGCGCCATGTCCAGCAGCTCGTCGATCAGCGCGCGCATGCGTGTGGCCGATGAATCGATGCGCGTCAGACCGTCCGCGATGCGCTCACCCTCTGGCGTACCCAGGCGTCCCGCCTGACGTCGCAGTCCCTGCGCCGAGACCTTGATGCTGGCGAGTGGATTCTTCAGGTCGTGCGACACACTGGCGGTGAACTCGTCGCGGGCACGCACCGCCGCCCGCAGTGCCTCGCGAGCGGTTCGCGCCTCATCGGCCTGCCGCGTGGATTCCAGCAGCGCGGCGCGCAGCTCGATCTCGGCCATGGCCGACCGAGCGAGGCTGTCGAGGATGTCCAGCTCCTCCGCGGTCCAGTGGTGCGGCTGGGTGTCGATCACGCAGAACGTGCCCACCACCTGCCCATCGGCGGTGACGAGCGGTATCCCCGCGTACGCGACGACGCCGAAGTCGGTGACGGCGGAGTTGTCGCGAATGAGCGGATCGCCCCGTGCGTCCTCGACGATCAGCGCCTGGCCCCGGGCGATGACATGCTGGCAAATTGACTGCGAGAGGGGCGACTCGCGGCGCGTGGCCCAGGGTTCGGGAAGGCCCAGCCCGCTCTTGAAGAACTGGCGCTCTTCGTCCACCAGCACGACGACGGCCCGTGGGGTCCGCAGGATGCGCGCGGCCAGACTGGTCAGCCGGTCGAAGGCATCTTCCTCGGGGGTATCGAGAATGCCGAGCCGACGCAGAGCGTCGAGCCGCCGCCCATCGCGGACGGCGCACGCGACATCAGTGCACATCTGGCCTCCTCCTCGGACGACCGCGCGCGCCGGGCCAGCCGCGCCGCGATTCCGCGCGCGGTCGGGCGTATGGACTGCCGTAGCGCCTGGCGTATGGACTGCCGCGGCGCCTGGCGTATGGACTGCCGCGGCGCCTGGCGCTGAGATCGGTCGCGGTATGCCTCACTATAGCGCGGGGTCGCCGCCACCAGCAAGGAATCGACCGGGACACGACCGCGTACACGCGTACGCTGCGTGGCCCGAAGCCGCCCGAGACACCAGCCACCCCACGCAATGGCTGAGCTTGTCGGCGCCCGGCGGCGCCACATACACTTGAGGGCCGGCAGGCAGATACACGCCTGGCCGGCGCTCGCGGCCCCGGTGCCGCGGCGCGCCGGGTGTGTGGCATCCATCGCCGGACGTGGTGGCCCCAGGTTTGCGGCAAGTGTATGCGGGCCCGGCGCGGCGGGCCGCACCGGGCGACAGGCAGTCACGGCCGACAGCGCAACAGAGGCAGAGGAAACGGAGAGTCAGGTACGATGGCGAAGAACCGCTTGTTCGAGCTCTACGAGGCCGGACAGAGCGTCTGGCTGGACTTCATCCAGCGGTCGCTCATTACGTCGGGAGATCTGCAACGCCTTATCGACGACGACGCGATCGTCGGCATCACCTCGAATCCCACCATCTTCGAGAAGGCGATCGATGACAGCGCCGATTACGATGACCAGATGAAAGACCTCGTGCGTCAGGGGATCACGGACCCGCAACGCATCTTCGAGGCGATCTCCGTCCAGGACATCCAGATGGCCGCCGATATCCTCCGGCCGATATTCGAGCGCACGGGCGGCAAAGACGGCTACATCAGCCTCGAAGTCTCCCCTGGCGCCGCCGACGATACCCAGTCCACCCTCGCGGAGGCGCGCCATCTCTTCGAGCGCGCGGCGCGACCGAACGTCTTCATCAAGATCCCGGCGACGCCGGCCGGCATTCCCGCCATCGAGCAGATGATCTACGAGGGCGTCAATATCAACATCACCCTCATCTTCGCCGTGGACGTCCACCGCCAGGTGATTGACGCGTACCTCCATGGCCTCGAACGCCGCCGCGCCGAGGGCAAGCCGGTCGCCGGTATCGCCT
This sequence comes from Ktedonobacterales bacterium, assembly GCA_025450405.1. GTDB lineage: Bacteria > Chloroflexota > Ktedonobacteria > Ktedonobacterales > JADMIN01 > JANWHL01. The sequence continues at coordinate 10,830 of JANWHL010000046.1, read as the reverse complement.
CGGTCGCCAGCTATTTCGTCAGCCGCGTGGATACCCTGGTGGATAAGCAGCTCGACGAGAAGATCGCCGCCACCGCGGACCCCGCCGCCCAGGCCGCGCTGCGCGCGCTCCAGGGCACTGCCGCCATCGCCAACGCCAAGCTGGCCTATCAGCAATACCTGGAGGTCTTCGAGGGCGCCCGCTTCGCCGATCTCAAGGCGGCGGGGGCGGGCGTGCAGCGCTGCCTCTGGGCCAGCACCAGCACCAAGAATCCCGCCTATCGCGATGTCCTCTATGTCGAGCAGCTGATCGGCCCCGAAACGGTCAACACGATGCCGCTCCAGACCATCACGGCTTTCCAGGATCATGGCGTAGTGGCCCAGACCCTGACCCAGGACGTGGACGCCGCGCGCGCGACCATGGCGCGCCTCGCCCAGGCCGGCATCAACCTGCGAGCGGTGACGGACCAGCTCAAGGTGGATGGTGTGAAGCTCTTCACCGAATCGTATAACCAGATGATCCAGAAGACCGGCGAAAAGACGGCCCGGCTGGTCGCCTAGAGACGGCCAGCGCGCGAGTGAAGAATCGCGCGTGGGAGAAGAGGAGAGCGGACGCATGGCGGATCAAACGCGGGAAATTGGACTCTACGGCCTGGGCCGTATGGGCGGCAACATGGTCATCCGGCTGCTGCGCGGTGGCCACCGGGTGGTCGCCTCGAACCGGAGCCCCGGCCCCATCCAGGAGGCGGCGTCCCAGGGGGCCGTGCCCGCCGCGAACCTGCGCGAGATGGTGGCCAGGCTGGAGCAACGGCCGCGCGTGGTCTGGATGATGGTCCCGTCCGGCGATGTCACCGAGGAAGTCTTCCACGAGGCAATGGACCTGCTCTCGCCCGGCGACATCATCGTGGATGGCAGCAACAGCCGCTGGACCGACACCATGCGCCGCGCCAAATTGGCCGAGCAGCGCGGGCTGCATATGCAGGACTGTGGGACCAGCGGCGGCGTCTGGGGTCTCAAAGTCGGCTACAGCCTGATGGTCGGCGGTGAGAAGCCAATCTTCGACTACATGGAGCCCATCTACAAGACGCTGGCGCCCGAGGACGGCTATGGCTACATGGGGACCAACGGGGCCGGCCACTTCGTGAAGATGGTCCATAACGGCATCGAGTATGGGATGCTCCAGGCGTACGGCGAGGGCTTCGAGATCCTGAAGCGGTCGCCATTCGATCCCGACCTGCTCAAGGTGACCCAGGTCTGGCTACATGGCAGTGTGGTCCGCTCGTGGCTGCTGGAGCTGGCCGAGCTCGCGTTCCAGAAGAACCCGACGCTGGCCGACATCCGTGGCTACGTGGACGATACCGGCGAGGGCCGCTGGACGGTCCAGGCGGCGATCGACGAGGCGGTGCCAGCCTATGTCATCACCGCGTCGCTGCTCGCGCGCTTCAACTCGCGCGACCCCGACGCGTTCCAGTACAAGGTGATCGCGGCTCTTCGCAATGAGTTCGGTGGCCACGCCGTCCAGACCGAATCCGGGTCCACCATCCCGGCGTCGGGCGCACCAGGAACCCCGGGCCAGGGGACATCGGGCGCGTCCGGCGGCCCCGGTGGCGGTCCAAGTGGCGGTTCCGCCGGGCCGGCGGGCCAGTAGGTGGCATGGTCTTGGCTCCCCTCCCCACCGGACGCGTCGGTCGTCTGACTCCCCTCTCCTCGCAAGGAGAGGGGCTGGGGTCCCCCACTGGGGGCTGGGGTCCCCCACTGGGGGCTGGGGGTGAGGACCCTCCGGCTCCCCTCCCCGCGTCGGGGAGGGGCTGGGGGAGAGGTCCCCTTGGCTGGGGGAGAGCTCCGCCCCTCTCCGGCCTCTGTGTCCTCTGTGTCCTCATTGTGCGTTTCTCCAGCGGAACAGGAGGGCGGCATGGCGGCGACCCTGGTGACCCCAACGGCCATCAATCCGCTGCGGGCCGGAATGCGCGGCACCCGGACGATCGAGCCGTGTGTCGTCGTGGTCTTCGGCGCGACCGGCGATCTGACCCACCGCAAATTGATCCCGGCGCTCTACAACCTGGCGCTGGAGCAACCTATGCCGGCGGAGCTCTCCGTCGTCGGTGTCGGGCGGCGCCCGCTGGACAACAACGAGTTTCGCCAGCAGGCCCTTGATGCCGTCGACAAGTTCTCGCGCCGCCGGCCCGTCAATCCCAATGTCTGGGAGACGTTCTCGCGCGGACTCTTCTACTGCCAGGCCCCCTTCGACGACCCGGATGGCTATGTGCGCCTGAAGAACCTCCTCGATCAGCTCGATCGCGACCGCGGGACGCTGGGTAACCGCATCTTCTATCTCTCCACCCAGCCTAGCTACTATCCCACCATCATCGAGAACTTGCGCGAAGCCGACATGGCCCGCCGGGGCCGCCCACCCGGCAGCGGCTGGGCACGCATCGTCGTGGAAAAGCCGTTTGGCCACAACCTGGAGTCCGCCCAAGGGCTGAACGACCTCCTCAGCACGGCCTTCCGCGAGGACCAGATCTTCCGTATCGACCATTATCTGGGCAAAGAGACCGTCCAGAACATCATGGTCCTGCGCTTCGGCAATGGCGTGTTTGAGCCAATCTGGAACCGGCGCTACATCGACAGCGTGCAGATCACCGCTGCCGAAAGCCTTGGCATCGAGGGCCGGGCGGCATATTACAACGAGGCGGGCGCCCTGCGCGACATGATCCAGAACCATGTCATGCAGCTGCTGGCGCTGGTGGCGATGGAGCCGCCGGCCAACTTCGGCGCCGACTCCGTCCGCGACGAGAAGGTGAAAGTCCTGCGCTCGATCCCGCCGATGCGCGAGGCCGAGATCGTCGCCGACACCGTGCGCGGCCAGTACGGCGCCGGCTGGATCGGTGGGGAACATGTGCCCGGCTTTGTCGAAGAATCCGGCATCCCGCCCACCTCGCGCACCGAGACCTTTGTCGCCCTCAAGTTGCAGATCGACAACTGGCGCTGGGCGGGTGTCCCGTTCTACATCCGCACGGGCAAGCGCCTGACCAAACGCATCACCGAGGTCGCCATCCAGTTCCGGCGGCCACCCTACCTCCTCTTCCGCGACATCGGCGCCGATAAGCTCCAGTCGAACGTCCTCTCGCTGCGCATCCAGCCCAACGAGGGCATCTCGCTGCGGGTAGAGGCCAAGGTGCCGGGACAGGAGATGCGCATCCGGCCCGTGAATATGGAATTCTTCTATGGCCGCGCCTTCGGCGTGGAGCCTCCCGAAGCCTATGAGCGGCTCTTGCTCGATTGCATGTATGGCGATTCCACGCTCTTCACCCGGCGCGACGAAACCGAGCTCGCCTGGGGCCTGGTGGACAGCATCGCCCACGCCTGGGACCATCCGCCGGCCACCGGCATTCCGCGCTACGAGCCGGGCACGTCGGGCCCACGCGAGGCCGACACGCTCATCGAGCGCGACGAGCGGACGTGGAGGCGACTATGACCGAGATCGACACCACCATCGGCGCCGTGGAACGGGGCGACTACCGGGCCGAGCATGTCGCGCTGGCCGACGTCGAATCCGCCCTCGACGGCCTCTGGCGCGAGGCCAACGAACAGGCGCTGGCCTCCACCGGCACGCCGATCACACGCAACACCGTGCTGACGCTGGTGGCCTGCGCCAGCGACGCCGAGCAGGCCCAGGCCGCGCTGGACGCCAGCGACGAGGTGACCGCCCAGCATCCCGCGCGCACCATCGTCCTGCTGCCCCAGCCCAGCGACGACCCGCCGCGCATCGAGACCACGGCGACGGTCCACCGCGAAGGCAGCGGGCGTGCCGCCTGCTACAGCGAGGCGATCGTCGTCGACGCGTTTGGCGACGCGGCGCGCCACATGCCCGGTGTCGTGCTGCCGCTGGTGGTGTCTGGCCTGCCCACCTTCCTCTGGTGGCTGGGCGAGCCGCCGTGGGGCAGCGTCTTGCTGGATGCCCTGGTGGATGGCGCGGACCGGCTGATCCTCGATTCCTGCGAATTCGATGACCCCGATCGCGGGCTGGGCCGGGCGGCCGAGCTCATGCGCCACAAGCAATCGCGCGTCGCCCTCAGCGACTTCAACTGGACACGCCAGGCCCCCTGGCGCGAGTTGGTGGCGCAGTTCTTCGATTCGGCCAACCTGCGACCCTACCTCACCAGCATCGACCGCGTGACCGTGGAATACGCGGCGGGCGAGGAAGAGGATCCGGTCAACACCGCGCAGGCGTACTTGCTCATCGGCTGGCTGGCGTCGCGTCTCGGCTGGAGCCTGCCGAGTGGTTTCCGCCGCGGCTTCGGGCCAACTAGGCAGCACACGCTCCACGACCAGAACGGCCGGCTGGTGCTGGTGGAGGTGGACGCCCGCTTCGGGATGCGCCAGGCGAGCTGGTTCGCCATCGAGCAACGGCAGCGCCACCAGCGGGCGCTCCGGCCGGACGGCGACCCGGAAACGAGCGGGGCACATGCCGCGCTGGGGGCCAATGGCCACGGCGAGGCGAGCGCCGATGGTCACCGCGATGCGCCGACTACACCACCCACACCGCCCACCAGCGGCGACGGCTTCGGGCCAGGCATCGCGGACGCGGGCGAAATTGGCCGTGGCGCGCTGATGTCGGTCCGCCTGCATGCCATCGCCGACGGCCGTCCGGGCATCTTCATCGTCGCGCGCGATGAGGACCTGGCCCACGCGACCACACTCTGTCAGGCCGAAGTGGGCGCCCAGCCGCCACACACCGTCCACCTCCCCACCCTGGGCGAGAGCGCCCTGCTGCACAGCCAGCTCGAGCTCATGGGCCACGACACCGTCTACGAAGAAGCGCTGGATACCGCCGCGCGCCTCGTCGGCCACGACACCCGCCGCCCCGCGTACTGACCACGCCGCTTGCCGCCTGGCTGTCGCGCGCCGCCAGCAACACCGGCGTGCGCCTGAACGAGGCGTTCCCTCGAAAATAGCCCTATGGTTGAGCCGCCGCTGCCTCCCTCAGGCGCTTTTCATCGCCATCGCTGACGGCACGGCGTCAGCGCACTTCCCTCGAAAATAGTCCGCCCCCCGCCACCCACCTCACCGGCAGCATGATGACACGCGGACCTTCAATTCCGCATCCTCGCCGGACCACTGCCCCCGCCCGTGGTCGCCGGCATTTTCATCCGCATCACCGACGTCCCGCCGCCATAGGACGTGCATGCTCGATAGCCACGGCACGCTCCTGGCCCAGACGCGGGGCGGCACATGCTACCCGACGGCCAGGGCAACGTGGCCACCAACGTGCGCGCACCGCGGGACAACAGGAGCAATCACTGCTCAGTACAGCTCCGACGCCTTCGCGCAACCCTCGAACCGTGGTCGGTCCCGCGTGGTTGATCGACGGCACTCGGGCGGCCTACGATCGACCTGGCGGCATACCTGAGGTCGCGGGTGCCCGTCGGCGCCGGGTAGCGGTTTCCCAGCATGGGAGGAGTGCGCAGTCCATGTCCGCGGCGCCCGCGAATCCCCCAGATCCGGCGAGCTCGATGGTCCCCCCGTCCATGGCCACGCAGGACGAATGGCTCTGGGGCTGGGACCCCACGCCCGGTATCGTCTCCGTCTGGGCCGACCGCGACGGCCGTGCGCTCATCTGGCGCCGCGCGCCGGGCGGTGGCTCGGTCACCTGCCAGCGCGACCACTTCCGTCCCTGGTTGCTGCTGCCCTCGCTGGACGATCTCGCCCAACTCGGCCCGCGCCTCGCCGCGGCGGACACGCCGGAAGCCAGCGCGCCGGGCGCCGTCGCCTACCGCGAGCTGAGCGGCCCCGGCCATCTGCGCTACCTCGTCAGCGCCGCCCGCGGCCGGCTGATCGAGGACGCCATCCTGGCCGGGGCCACCGCGCGCCTGGGCCATCCCATCGCCCGCCTCTCCGAGCTAGGCGACGATGCCGTCCTCCAGCTCCCACCGGAAGAGCAGTACCTCGTCACCACCGGCCGCACCTCATTCCGCGACCTCGCCTTCGACGACCTCCACCGCCTCCAGTTCGACCTGGAGACCACCGGCCTGGACCCCAACCACGCCGCCATCTTCATGGTGGCCGTCCGCGACAATCGCGGCCTGGAGCGCGTGCTAGACGTGGCCGAGTCCAAGCTGGAGGGCCCCGCCGCCGAGGCCGACGTGATCCGCCGCCTCGTGGCGCTGGTGCGCGCCGCCGACCCCGACGTGATCGAGAACCACAACCTCCACGGGTTCGATCTGCCCTTCCTGGCGCGCCGCGCCGAGATCCTGCGCGTGCCGCTCGCGCTTGGCCGCGCGGGGCCCGCTGGCCTGGGGCGCCGCCCCTCGTCCCGTGGCTATGGACCCTGGCGCGGCGAAGCGGGCGAAGCCAACCCCGGCGAGAACGGCCCGGGGACAAACGGCTCGGGGGCAAACGGTCCCGGGACTAACGGCTCGGGCGGTGACCGCCGCGGCCCCGGACGCTTCACTATCGTCGGGCGTGAGCTGATTGACACCCTCGACGCCGTGCGCCGCTACGATTTCTCGGCCCGCGACCTCCCCGGCCACGGGCTGAAGGCCGTCGCCCGCCACTTTGGCCTGGCCCCGGAGGGACGTGAATACGTCGCGGGCGCCCAGGTGTACTCCACCTGGCTGGCTGATCCGGCGCGGGTGCGCCATTACGCCCTGGACGACGTCACCGAGGCCGCTGGCCTCGCGCGCCTGCTGGGCGGCGCCGCCTTCGCCCTGGCCCGCATGGCGCCGCGGCGCTACGAACGCCTGGCCGACGCTGGCCCCGCCACCGGCGTGCTCGACCCCCTGATCGTCCGCGCCTACCTGCGCGCCGGGGCCGCGCTGCCCGCGCGGCCCGCCAGCACGGGTATTCCCCACAGCGGCGCCGCGCTCTATCTCTTCGCCGCCGGCGTAGCCCGCCGGATAGTGAAGGCCGATGTCGCCAGCCTCTACCCCTCGCTTATGCGCCAGTATGCCATCGGGCCGGCCGCCGACCGCATCGGCGCGCTGCTGGCCCTGGTGGACCGGTTGGTGGAGCAGCGCCTGGCCGCCAAAGCGCGGGCCCGCGCCGCCGCCCCTGGCTCACCGGAGCGCCACACCGACGAGGCGCTCTCGGCCGCGATGAAGATCCTGGTGAACTCGGCCTACGGCTACCTCGGCGCTCCCGGCCTGACGCGCTTCGCCGACGTCCACGCCGCCAACGAGGTGACGCGCCGGGGCCGCGAGGTGCTGGGCGCGATCTGCCGCGGGCTCGCCGCGCGCGGCGCCACGCTGCTGGAGGGCGACACCGACGGGGTCTATTTCAGCGTCCCCGACACCTGGACGGAGGCCGACGAACGCCGTGTGGTGGCGGAGGTGGCCGCGCTGCTGCCGCCGCTGGTCCGGCTCGAGTTCGAGGGGCGCTACGCCGCCATGCTCTCGCATGAGCCGAAGAATTACGCCCTGCTCACCTATGACGGCCAGACGCATCTCCGCGGCGTGGCCTTCCGCTCCAGCCGGGCCGAGCCATTCGGCGAGGTGTTTCTGCGCCGCGCCATTGGGGCCCTCCTGGCGGGTGACGTGCCTGGCGTCCGCGCCGCCTACGTCGAGACCGTGACCGCCCTGCGCCTGCATGCCCTCCCGAGCGATCAGGTAGCCGCGCGGGTCCGGCTCACCAAGACGCCAGCGGAGTACGAGGCGACGCGGAGCACGCGCCGCGAGGCGGCCTACGAGGCGATGCTGGCCGTCGGACGCACGCGCTGGGAGCGTGGCGAGCACGTGCGCATCTACCGGGCGGCGGGTGGCCGGCCCCTGCCGCTCCTCGAGGCCGATGGCGCCGGGGCCGACGACGCCGGGCTCGGCGCGAGCGCGGACTCCTCTCCCTCGGACCCACGCGAGTACGATGCCGCCTATTATATCCAGCTCCTCCGCGCCAGCTTCGCCGCGCGTCTGGCCCGCGCCTTCACCCCCGACGACTTCGCGGCGCTCTTCGACGACCCGCGCCAACCCTCGCTCTTCGCGCCCCCTCTCGAGTCCATCCACCCCGTCCTCACTCCGATCACGGACGCGCCCACCGCCGACTGATACCCATTCTGGAGAGTCCACGCCAGTGCAATACCGTTCAATGAAGAGTTCACCGGTGAGTGGGCTATTGCGCCCGTTGGTCGATCCGCGGGCGCCGTCGGGCGACTTGGGGTCCCCCATTGGGGGCTTCGTGGCCGCGGGCCATCCAGAGGCCCTCCGGGGGAGGGCCGTCGCGCATGCATTCGCCGGCCCCACCCGCCGGCGCGACGCCCTTATTGGAACGGTATTGCGCGCCGGTGGCCGTCGTGGCCGACGGCCCCTGCCGCGGTTTCGACCGCCAGGTTTCTATGCGTCTCCTGCTCCTCCCGTCTCCCGCTCCTCTCCGACCTCCGTGTCCTCTTTGTGTTTCCTTCCCTACCAACCCCGCGGTTGGCGCGTCCCATGCTGATGTCCCCCTGGTCGGATCGCGCGCGCCGCCGCATAATTGGTGTTTGACGTAAGGATGGCGTGCGCGGTGCGCCGATCACGTTCGCGGTTGGGTCCGCCAGCCGTTCGCCGGCCGTCCACTGGACGCCGCGATGATGGCGGCGCGCCCAGCGGTCTGAAGCGCGTGGCGCTCTTTGGCACTATACGGGAGGCGGATAGGCGATGGCGGAGATGATGTCCGCACTGGCGCCAATGGACCCGGGCGATACCGAGCGTCCCGGCGGCAATGGGTTCCACCCGAGCGCTGAGCCAGCCACGCGGCGCGGGCCGCGCTGGTATGGCTATACCGGTTTCGTGCTCTCCGGTGGCGGCGCGCGGGGCGCGCTGCAGGTGGGCGCCCTGCTCGCGCTGCTGGAGCACGGAATCCAGCCCGACACGGTGGTGGGCACGTCGATCGGCTCGTGGAACGGCGCATGGCTGGCCAATGACCCAACGCGGGCGAGCGTGGAGCGGCTGGCGGATGCCTGGCGAGCGCTGCACCCCGCGTGGGTGTTATTAGGACGCGAGCAGCGTGTCAGTGGGCCGCCGCAGGCGCTCTCCGCCGCCCTGCTGCTCGCCGCCGCCCGGCGCGTCGCCAGTGGGCGCCCCGCCCTCTACGGCGACACGGGCCTGCGCCTGCTCGTCAAGCGCCACCTCGGCGGCCTGGAGTTCGAGCGGCTGGCACTGCCCCTGCGCGTCATCGCGACGGACCTGACCCACGGCACGCGCGCCATTTTCAGCACCGGCGACGTGGCCGACGCGGTGCTGGCCTCGTCCTCCATCCCTGGCATCTTTCCACCCGTACGCCTCGGCGACACGGTCTATGTGGATGGTGGTGTCCTCGATAATTGCGGCGTGGAGACCGCGCTGGCGATCGGCGCCCGCCGGCTGTTCGTTCTGGATGTGGGGTACGATCCCACCCACGCCGCCCATGCCCACTGGGCCACCGCCGCACACCCCGACGAGCCGCCCCCACGCCGGCCCAATGGCGAGAACACCCCCAACGGCCTCAACGCCGTCCTGGAGCGATCCGCCGATGTCGTCAACCGCTACCAGCTCGAAGCCGCTTTGCGCCGCATTCCCGCTGGGATTGAGACCCACGCCCTGCGCCTGACCACGCCCCATGGCGGCGGCGCCCTCGATTTTGGCAGCGCCGACGAGTGGATCGCCCACGCCTACCACTCCACGCGGGACTACCTCGACGCCGCGCTCCCACCGCCGGTCCGCCCGCGCGTGCCAGTGGGCGCTGGCGCGTGATATCAATGCTCGAGAGTCCACTCCAGAGCGTCCACACCGCCGGGCACGCGCTTCCGCTCTCCATCCCCCACGCTAGCCCGCGCTTCCTTCTGACTCCCCCTCGCCCCGCGGGGCGAGGGGGCCGGGGGTGAGGACCCGCTGAGTACCCCGCGGCTCGCGACTTTGAGGAGGATTTATGGACCAGGACGCCATCATCCAGTACATCACGGACACATTCGCGGGGATCGATCTCCTCCAGCCAACCGACGGTCCTGGCGCCGGCGACACCTTTATCTACTACGACCCCCAGCGCGACCTCGATCCGAAGCGCCGGATGCCCTTCGCCACGATCGTCACCAAAGACTACGGCGACTTCGACAACACCTCGAATCTCAATCGCCTGGGCGTCTTTCGGCTCAACATCGGCATAAGCCGCGACACCTTTCGCGCACTCTTTGGCTCTGCCCCCGGCGAGGCAAGCCCGGCGACCACCGACTACGACTTCGCGGCCCTCGACCACATCATGCCGCACCCCGTGTACGCCCCACAATTATTCGTCTGCGTGCTCAACCCCAGTCCGCAAACCTTCGATGCCGTCAAGCCCCTGCTGGCCGAAGCCTACTCCATCGCCGCCAAACGCTACGCCAGCAAACAGAGCCACGGCGATTGATACCGTCTCCGCATGGACCACCCATGGACCACGCACGTGGCCATCGCGGCCGCAAGCACCGGAGGGCGTTCAGTTGAACGCCCCATACGCCTTAACTGAAGAGGAAGCGGGCGGCGCAACCGCGCCACGGCCCAGCAGCCCGTTGCTCGCACGCGGGTCTCGCCGCTCGGGCTTCTCCTGAAAATCGCCCGAGGGCCGCGTGGCCGCCAGACCTGCGCGCGGCGTCCGCCGCCTCGACGCGACGCGCGACGCTCAGGATGAGACGAGGACCTGCCATTCCGCCGCCTCGCCATGCCCCCGCGCCCGCCCGTGGTCGCGCCCATTTTCACGCATCTCACTGGCGGCTGGCCGCCATGGGCCTTCTACGCGGACCTTCCATTCCGTATCCTCCCCCCACCACCCCGCTCGCCATCCAGGATTCGCCGCGTCCTTCAGGGCGCCTGCTCGCCTACCGCTACCGGCCCCCTCGCCGCACGCTTCCTTCTGACACCCCCTCGCCCCGCGG
>JANWHL010000045.1 GCA_025450405.1 Ktedonobacterales bacterium | reverse complement strand
CGTGGCGATCTTCCAGTCGGAAGGTCCGCGACCACCGGGGACGCGTGATCGGCCATTTTTCGTGGAACAAGTGCGGCGCGCGCCGCAAACCACCATCTGGAGGAGAGGACAAACCGCATGGCGACCACATCGAGCAAAGCCCCACTCCTCGACGACCTGCGAACCGAACAGGCCCAGTGGGAGGCGCTGCTGGCCGACATCGGCGAGGAGCACATGACCCAGCCAGGCGCGGCGGCCGAGTGGTCTATCAAGGACATCATCGCCCACCTGAACGGCTGGCGCCGCCGAACGGTGGGCCGCTTCCAGGCGGCGCTACGCCATGAGCCGTCGCCCGCTCCGCCATGGCCAGCGCACCTCCACCAGGACGACGACGTAGACGAGATCAACGCGTGGATCTACGCCGCCAACCGGGACCGCGCCCTCGTCGACGTGCTGGCCGACTCACGCGCCCTCTATCAGCAACTCGTGGAGACACTCGGCGCCTTCCCCGAAGCGGACCTGATGGACCCCGCGCGCTTCCCATGGCTGGAGCCCAGCGACCTGCCATTGACGGGCGCGGCGTTGTACGGCCATTTTCACGAGGAGCACGAGGCGGATATGCGCGCCTGGCTGGAGAAAGTCAGGCGGGGGCGCGCAATATGACAGTGGGTGTCATGAAGGCACGATAGACTGATCGGTGTACGCGAATCACTGGCCCCGCACCGCAAGGAGATCACCGTGAGCGCGCCCGATGCGCTGTCTCAGACCGCCACCACGCCCGCTGCCGACCCCCGGCCCGACCGGCCCCATCTGCCAGAGGGCTACGGCGTGCCCGCGAACACCGAGGGCATGCTGCCGTGGGCGGAGGCCGTCGCCCGCCTCGAGCGCGCCACCAGCTACTGGGTCAGCACGGTGGATGCGCACGGACACCCCCATGCGCGCCCGATCTGGGGCGGCATGGTGGACGGGACGCTCTACGTCGAGGGTAGCCCACAGACGTGGTGGGCGCGCAACCTGATCGCCAATCCCCACGTCTCGGTCCACCTGGAGAGCGCCCAGGAGGTCGTGATCCTGGAGGGCACGGCGACTCGCGTCCACCCCGAGGCAGCAGTGGCGCGGCGGCTGGCGGAGGGGATGCGCGCGAAGTACGCCGGTCAGGGGTATGAGCCCGAGGCGGACTCGTGGGACGAAGGCGGCATCTGCCGCATCCAACCGCGCGTGGCCTACGCCTGGACCAAGTTCCCGAGCGACGTCACGCGCTACCACTTCGACGGTGACTGACACCATCTCCGCAGAGGCCACGCCGGTGGCCTTCATAGCCGGAGGCTTCGTAGGGGCGCACGGTTGGGCGCCCTCCGGTTGAACGCCCTCCGGTTGAACGCCCGCGGAGCGGCATCATCTTCTGATGCTCCTGTGACGCGCCTGCCCGCGCCCGCCCGGTGCCGCGCCGGCAGCGGCCGGCCAGCGCGCCGCCATCATAGCACAGCTTCAACCTGGGGGGAAGATGGCGGCAGATGGGGGGGGACCGTCTTCCCAACAGCACGCCGACGGCAAACCGCATAGGAGTCCGCCGGCCGCCGTAGGGTCGCCTGAGGAGTGGCATGTGACGAAGGTGGCGGAACGCCGTCTCCGTCGCGTCGCGTGCCGTCCCCCCGCATGGTATACTCAGGCGCGGTGGACGCACTCGTGGGAGGGAAGTGCCATGGTCGAAGAGCTCCGCCAGGCATTCGAGCGCGCGCAACAGCAGCCCGAGGACGTACAGCGCCACATCGCCGAAATTGTGGTCCTTGAGCTGGAACAGCGCGACTGGGATGCGCTCGTCCAGACGCCCGAATCCCAGCGTTTCCTCGCTGAGCTGTCGGCTGAGGTTGACCGGGAAATCGCCGCGGGCAAGACACGCGATCTCGATGAGTTGCTGTGAACTCGCGCACCACTCAGCGGTTCCGCCGACTCTTTGCGGCGCTGCCCGCCGATGCGCATCGGCAGGCGCGCGACGCCTACCCCCTCTTCAAACGGAATCCCCGCCACGGCAGCCTGCAATTCCAGCGCATTGATCCTGCCGACCGTGCCCTCTATTCCGCTCGGGTTGGCGTTCACTACCGTGCCATTGGGAAGCTCGTGCATGACACCGTCTACTGGACATGGATCAGCACCCACGAAGAGTACAATAAGCGCATTCACTAGGCGGCGGTGGGACGGGAAGACGCCACATGCGCCTCGATAGCGTCTAGCGGGTCATCGTTGTGGAGCTCCCCCTATCGGATCATCAGGCGCGCGCCATTCGCGACACCTTGCTCTGACCGCTTTCACGACCTTCATCGAGGCTCTCGGGCGGTTTTTCACTGGCACGAACAGGCACAATCCACTCACCCGCTGTGTGCGCCCGTGCGGCCACGCCGGCAGCGGACGACCGGAGCGCCGCCATCGTCGCACAGCCGCGGCCGCATTCCCCAGTAGAGTAGACTGGATGTGTCGGTTAGATTGGGGAGCTGGACCGGCGGAGACGCGCGCCGCGCGCGATGCGCGTCGCATTGAACCGCCGCGGGCGGCGCCCATTAGGAGGAAGCATTGTGCCTGGAGACTTCTATGTGCGGCCGGAAGCGCCGGATCCTGTGCTCGCGCAGGATGTGGCGCTGGGGCTGGCGCGGCGGCACGTGCCCAACGCGCGCGCGGTAACGGGCGTGGACGAATCGGGTGGCGAGGCGCGCACGTACGCCATCGACGACGGCATCATCCTCAAGACCCAGCGCCCGCAGCAGCTGCGTCCCCGTACCAGCCTGGAGAAGGAGGTGTTCTTCCTGAACCAGATTGCCGAGCGTGCCCCGGACCTGAGCGTGCCGCGGGTGCTCGGCTACGGCCATGAGGGACCACTGATCGAGTACACCGTGATGACCCGCATGTCCGGGGTGGCCCTGCGGCACGCGGTGCTGGACCCCGCCGCCCGCCGCCAGGTGGTCCACACGCTCGGGCGGACGCTGCGCCGCATCCACGCGCTGCCGCAAGACCCCTTCGTGCGCTCAGAGCTCTTTCCGGGCGATCACGCCTTCGTGGACGTGCGCATACGCTTTGGGCGCTATTTCGGCGACCTGGCGGACGAGGTGCGCTATGAGGGGCTGCCGTGGACATTTCCGCTGACGCCAGAGCAGGTGGGGGCACGGGCGCTGGCGGCGCTCCCGCGCACGAGCGAGCGCGTGGCGTTGCACTCAAATCCCTATCTCGAGCATGTCTTCGTCCACCCGAACACGGGCGCCTATTCCGGCCTGATCGACTTCGGCGACGCCTTCACCAGCCACCCGGCCTGCGACCTGCGCCGCTGGACCCTCCCGGCGGATCGCGAAGCGCTCCTCCAGGGCTACACCGCCGACGGGCCAGTGAGCGACGGCTTCCTGGCGACGTGGCGCGTCTTGCGCATCTTCACCGACGCCATGATCATGGCGTACTATGCGGATCGCGCGCCGGAGCGCGCCGCCGAAGCCACGGCGGACCTTGAACGGCTGCTGGCCGAGCTGTAGGCGTGAGCGGGCGCGGTGGGCACGAGCCAGCGGAAGATCGGCGGCGCTATGGACGTTGTGCGACTCGACCGCGTCGGCAAGACCTACGCCGGTGCCGAGGTTTCGCTGCGGGGCACCAAGCTCGAGTGGAAAGGGCCCGCGCTGTGGGCGCGGAACGCCGTGCGCGGGCTGCGGCTGACCAGCGTGAACGTGCCGCCCGTGCGCGCGCTCCACGATGTCTCGTTCGCCCTCGCGCCGGGTGAGATCTTCGGGTTGGTGGGCCCGAATGGCTCCGGCAAGACCACGCTGATCAAGCTGATCGCCGGCCTCATTCGCCCCACGACGGGGAGCGGGATGGTGGCCGGTGTGCCGCTCACCCACCCCGCCGCCATCCGCCGGAGCGTCTCCTATGTCTCGACCACCGGCTGGATGGGGCTGGAGTGGCCCCTGACCGCCGAAGAGAATGTGCGCTTCTTCGCCGCGCTCTGCGGCATGGACGGCGCGCTCGCGGGCGCGCGTGCCGCCGAGGCGCTGCGGGCCGTCGGCCTGTGGGAGGACCGGGACAAGTACCCGTCACAGCTCTCGAATGGCATGCGCCAGCGTGTCATCCTGGCGCGGGCCCTCCTCTTTCATACGCCGCTGGTGCTCCTCGACGAGCCCACGGTTGGCCTCGACCCGGCCAACGCGCGCGCGGTGATCGATCTCATCCGCGGGCCGCTGCGGGAGCGCGGCCAAACCATCGTGCTGAGCGATCACCAGTCGGCCGAGATCGAACGGGTGGCTGACCGCATCGCCGTGCTGCGCGCCGGGGAGCTGGCGCGGCTGGGAACACCGGGCGCGCTTCGGGCCGAGCTGGCGGATGTCATGGTGATCGAGGCGCACACCGAGGAAATGGATCCGCCACGAGCGCCCGCTCCAGCGGTGGTGCTTGCCACGGAATACGTCGACCGGCCAGGGGCGCTGGGCCTCCGCGCGTGGCGGGTGCACACGTGGAAGTCGCCGGATGCCCTCCAGCAGGTCCTCGATTGGCTCACTCAGCCAACCGGGCGCGTCGTGCGGCTGGCGGAGCATGCACCCTCGCTGCGTGACGTGCTGACGCTGCCGCCCGAGGTCATCGCGGCACGCCGCGCTGGGGCGGCGGCCTCCGCGCTCGCGGGCTCCGCCCCGCCTGAAGGAGCGGCCGTGGAGGGAGCGGCCGTGGAGGAGGCGGCATCGTGACAACGGCCCCACCACCCGCGACGCGACGAGACAGCACCGCCGAACCGGTGGCGCCGGCCGCGGGCCGCCTCTCGTGGTGGCGGCAGGCGGCCGCGCTCTGGGCGTTTGGCCTGCGCGAGTACCGCATCTGGCAGTCCTACCGCGCCAACCAGGCGCTCTGGATAGCCAATCTGCTGGTGACGACCCTGCTGTTCTTCTTGCTCGGCAAGACCATCGGCGGGCAGGCGGCTGGGTTGTTGGGGCCGGCGTACGGGACCAACTACATGTCGTTCGTCGTGGTGGGCGTGACCGTCAACGTCTTCATCAACACCAACCTCGTCGATCCCTATATCCGCATCCAGCGCAGCTATTTCAACGGCACGATGGACCTCTTCCTCTTGAGCCCGATGTCGATCTACACGCCGCTGCTCGGGCTCATGACCAAGTCCATTCTTGACGACTATCCGCGCCTCTTCTTCACCTTTGGCTTCGGCATGGTGTTTTTTGGCGCGACCTTCAACTTCGCGCCGTGGCCGCTAGCCCTGATGTTCACGGCGCTGTTTCTCGCGGCCGGGTTTGGTCTCGGCATGCTCAGCGCGAGCTCCTTCTACCTGCTGGACATCAAGAAGGGGACGGAGCCCGTGCAGTTCGTCGTCCAGGGGATCCTGGCGACCTTGCTGGCTGGCACGTACTATCCCATCACCGTGCTGCCCAGGCCACTCCAATGGGTCGCGTGCCTGATCCCCCACACCTATGCCTTCGATGCGCTCCGCCGTTTGCTGGATCCCGGGGCCAGGGCGGACGCGCCCGTCTTGCCGGTGCAGTTCGCCCTCCACGGTCTCTCACCCGTGGCCGTAGACGGGTTAGCGCTGCTGGTCTTCACGGTCGTCTTGCTGCCGCTCGGCGTCGTGGCCTACGGGCGCGGGATCGAGCGGGCGCGCCGGAACGGGACATTGACACGATGGCAGTGATCGACGTGCGCGGGATCGGCAAGTCCTATAAGCAGGCGCGCCGTGGGGACGTCGCCGTGCTGCGGGATATTGGCCTGCGGGTGGAGGCGGGCACCGTGCTGGGCCTGCTCGGACCCAACGGGGCGGGGAAGACGACGTTCATCAAGATCCTGGCGGGGCTGCTGCGCCCCGATACGGGGTCCGGGCGGGTGCTGGGATTTGACCTCTTGCGCCAGCATGCCGAGGTGCGCGCCCGCGTCAGCCTGGTGGCGCCCACGGCCGATGTGGGCATCGACAACAATCTGACGGTGCGCCAGAACCTCGCCTTCTGGGCGCCCATCTATGGCCTGCGTGGGGCGAGCGCCCGCGCCCGCATCGAGGGGCTGCTGGAGCGGCTCGGCCTGGTGGATAAGGCTGACGCGTGGCCGATGCACATCAGCGCGGGGCAGCGACAACGCCTCGCCCTCGCGCGCTCGCTGCTGGCCGAGACGCCCCTGCTCTTTCTGGACGAGCCGACCAACAAGCTCGATCTCGAAGGCGTCCGGTCGGTGCGGCGCATGATCACCGAGCTCAATCGCGAGCAGGGCGTGACGATCATCCTCACCACGCACGTCATGGAGGAGGCTGAGGAGCTCTGTGGGGAGATCGCGCTGCTGCGCCAGGGCGAGCTGATCGCGCACCAGCCCACCGGCGAGTTGGCGCGGTCGCTCCGGCTGGCCCGGCCAATCACGGTGACACTGCGCAGGGGCGAGCGTCTGCCCGAGGACTGGGCGGCCGAGCTGGCCGCGCTGCCTGGCGTTACCAGAGTCGTGGAGGGTGCGGGCGCCGCGGGGGGCGATCCCGCGGACGACGACGCGTCGGACGACGACGAGTCGGGCGACGATCGCGGAATCGGAGACGATTCCTCGCGGGATGAAGGCGCTGGGAAGATCGCGGACGCCGGGCCGGTCGTGCGCGTGGAATCGGT
>JANWHL010000044.1 GCA_025450405.1 Ktedonobacterales bacterium | reverse complement strand
GTGTGGCATCGGCCGCCACGGGCTCCGCCGCCGGGGCGGCATCCTCCACGCTGAGCGGCTCCTCAGCCGCCACGGGCTCCGCTGGCGCCAGTGGGGCCACCACCGCTGCCGGCTCTGCCGAGGTGGCGGACGCTTCCGGCTCGGCCGGTGTCGTGGACTCAGTGGACGCGGCCGGGGTGGCGGGCTCTGACGTCACCGCCTGCTCGCGCTCACGGTTCTGCTGCTCCTGCGCGGCACGGAAGGCCGCCGCGAAAGCGGTCTGCGGCTCCTCCGGCTCGGCCGGACGCCGGGATGGCGCGGGAGCGGCGGCCGGTGCCGCCGTGGCGGTGGGCGCCGCGGTGGCCTCACCAGATGGGGCCGCCGCACCGGCGGCTTCTGGCTCCGCGGCCTCGCCGCCTTCCTGCGCCTGCCGGACCGAGAGGCCCAGGCGGCGGCGCTCGGCGTCGATCCGCAGGATGCGCACGGTGACCTCCTGGCCCTCGTGCAGCGCCTGCTTCGGCTCCGTCGTGCCCGCCGGCAGCTCCGAGAGGTGGATCAACCCCTCCACGCCGTCCTCAATCCGCGCGAACGCCCCGAACGGCGCGATCTTGGTGATCGTGCCCTTCACGAGCTGGCCCGGCACGTACCGCTGCTCCACGGTCGTCCACGGGTCCACCTCGGCGCGCTTGATCGACAGGGCGATCTTCTTCTTCTCCTTGTCGACCGAAAGCACCTGGACCTCGACCTCCTGGCCCACCTTGAGCACTTCGCTGGGGTGGTTGACCCGGCTCCACGCGAGCTGGCTGATGTGCACCAGCCCGTCGGCGCCGCCCAGGTCCACAAAGGCCCCGAAGTTCGCGAGATTGCTGACTACACCCTTGCGCACCTCGCCGACCTGCAGCTCGTTGAGCAGCTCTTCGCGGCGGCGCTGGCGCCACTCCTGCACCGCCAGCCGCTCCGAGAGGATCAGGCGGTTGCGGTTGCGGTTGATCTCGATAATCTTGAGCTGGAGCCGCCGCCCGACCATCGCCTGGAGCTTGGTCTGCGTCTCCGCGTTGTCGGCCGAGTCCTCGCGCTTGAGGTTGAGGATCTGGCTGATGGGCACGAAGCCGCGGATGCCCTCGAGGTTGACGATGAGCCCACCCTTGTTGTGGTCGATCACCTCGGCCTCGAGCAGCTCGCCGCGCTCGTACTGCTCCTGAGCGATGCGCCATTGCCGCTCCAGGCGCGCGCGTTTGATCGAGACGACCGCGTGCCCCTCGTTGGTCTCGGGCTGCATCACATACACGAGGACCTGGTCGCCGATCTTCAGCTCCGACAACGACCCGTAGCCGGATGGCGGCAGCTCCTTGGTGGAGAGCACACCCTCGCTCTTCAAGCCGATGTCCACCAGGATCTCTTCTGGATCGATGCGGACGATCTGGCCCTCGAGGACGTCCCCGCGCTTGATCTCCTTGAACGAGGCGCCTTGCTCGTCGAGCAAGCGCTGCATCTCGTTCATCGTGCCGTCTTCGGTCCCGTCGGTCTCGCCCGTCAGCTCGTCGTTGACGGTCTGGTCGCTGTCATAAGCCATCGTTCGTACCCGCCCGCTGTTCAAAGTGTCCGGCGTGTCGGCCTGATGGCCGTTGGCAGGCGCCGGCGAACGCCCCTGCTCATCTGGATCGATGGGCACTGGTGCTACCCCCTACTTCCGCTTGGTGCTCTGGCCATCGCGAGTCGGTGTCCCACCATCACGGGGGGAGCGCACAGGGCGCCCCGGTTTGGGTGCGAGGGGGGAGACGAGCGCATCATGGCGCAGGCGTGAAGAGGGGGCCGGCACCGCGGGCAGCGGGTGCGGCGGGGGAGGGAAAGGACGCGCCATTATTGGGCAAGGGCGCGAGCGCATTCAACGTGGCTCTAAGAGACGCGACTGCTCGGCCATACCCTACGAGGTGCGGTGCCTACGAGACGTCAGACTGGTCAGGATGCGGCCCAGACCTGGACTCGCGGACCCCGAAGCCGCGCCGCCGCTGGCGGTCATAGCCGCCCACGGTCCAGCGATCCGGCCCCAAAGCTCCGCCTACATCCACGCGTGCCGCGTTGCATGCTCCCACTTCAGGGCCTATTATACCAGAGGCCAGCCGGTACCGCAAGCGGCGGCGACACGGATTCCGCGTGACGATCGCATGACCACGCGTGGATGGCCGCGATTCGGATCGCCGCAGGGAGTCATCACGCACGCATCGCGGCACCGCGGACGGCCACCAGCGCATCGGAGCCTCCATGACCTCGACATCGGACAAGCGGCGCGACGACGAGCGCCCGGATACGCCCACGCTGGCCGCACCTGCCGGGAGCGCACCCGCCCCCACGCCGCCGAAGACCGCGCCACGGGACGTGCTGCTGCGGGATGTCGGCGCCCTGGTCGCTTTCCTCGCCGCGTCGCTGGCGGCACCCGCGCACCCCGAGACCACCGACCCGGCGGCACCGTTCGCACCGGGCCTCGCCGCCCCCATCGAGGATGATGCCCCGCTGGCGATCCCGCGCGCCGCTGGCGTGCTGGTGCCGCTGTATCTCCGCGCGGGCGCGCCGCATCTGCTCTTTACCCGGCGCGCCACCACGCTCCCCTCGCACCGGGGCGAGATCTCGTTCCCCGGTGGCGCGCGCGACCCGGAGGATGCCACCCTCGTCGAGACCGCGCTGCGCGAGGCGTGGGAAGAGATTGGCATCCCGCGCGAGCGTGTGCGGGTGCTTGGCCTGCTCGCCCCGGTCTTTACGGTGGTGAGCAACTTCTTGATCACACCCGTGGTAGGATGGCTTGGCGATGACCCGCTCGCCCTCACGCCCAACCCCGATGAGGTGGACGAGGTCATCGAGGCGCCGCTCGCCGCGCTGGCCGAGCCGGCCATCTTTCACGCCGAGCGCTGGGTCCGCCTCGGTCGCTCCCACGATGTCTACTTCTACGACCTCGGCCCCGCGCGCATCTGGGGCGCCACTGGCCGTGTGGTCCATCAGTTCCTCGACCTGCTCCCACAGTGACCCGCCCAGGCGCCGGTCTCTCCTCAATTCCTTCTCTTGAATGTCTCCTCCCACGGCGTACGTCCCCCAGGCGGGCTATACCCATGCCAGGAGTGGCTCACCTCCGCGCGCCCCGCGTTTCCCCCGCCTCGCCGCGTATGGGCGCTTGCCAACCGCCAGTGGCCGGGCCACGGCGGTTACTCCCCCAGCGGTCGTCCGTTGCACTGACCAGGAGCCGGTGACGAGGCCCATTCCCTCGCTAAGGCCCCCGTGGATCGTCATCGCGTCGTTCAGGGTCGTGTAGCGGCCGGTCTCCGCGACCGGCGCTCGTGTAGGCGGCGAACTGTACGTAGGCGACCGTCCCCGTAGCGCTGTTCTTAATCGCGTTTTGTCGTTACTTGTGGTCAATGCCTCATTGAGCTCCATGAGCCTGGCTCAGCGAGCGTGGCTCATGGCGGCGTGGCTCTCGAGAGCACAGCTCGCGGGAGCGTGGCTCCTGGCACGGGGACCTGGTGGTGGTCCGGGCGGAAGCGCACCAAATAGGGCGCGCCCGCGTCCTGAAGGCGGCACCCCCACTTCACCTTCACCCACTTCACTTTCGCCGCCGTGTGGCGTCCCCCACGATGCCCACCACCCCGTGCCGGCGAACCCACCGCACTCATCAATCCGCGCACCCATCCGGCACCGGGCCATCCGCGCTTTCGCGGAGCCCGCGCGCCGTCTTCGTTTGGCCCCGCCAGGGCGTCGCCCACGCCTTTCGTCGGCGACCATCACTTCGCGCGCTGGGAGCCAGCCGTGGCGCCAGTCGCCATCCGCGCCACGCTCAGCCGGCCATTTGCCCACCAGCATGCAATCGCCCGACCGCGAAAGGTGGTGGGACGCCCTATGCTGGCACTGAGAACGCTCATCTTCACCGTAATCATGCCCGGAACCGTCAGCGTGCTCGTGCCCTACCTATTGCTTTCGTCTGGAGGCCGGGGTGTCGCCGCGGATTCGGGTGGTCTAGGGGCATTGGGCTTCATCCCGATCCTGCTGGGCATTGGGATCTATCTGTGGTGTGCCACGGACTTCGCATGAACCGGCAGGGGCACTCCGGCGCCGTACGATGCGCCGCGTGTGCTGGTCGTTCGTGGGCGGTATCGCTTTTGTCAGGAACCCAATGTATGGAGGCGTGCTGCTCATTGTGCTTGGGGAGGCGGCCGTGTTTCGGTCGCTCAACCTCCTCATCTATGCGCCGTTGCTCTTTGTCGTCTTCTCGCTGTTCGTGGTGGGGTTTGAAGAGCCGACACTACGGCGGCAATTCGGCGAATCATACGAGCGCTATCGCCACACAGTGCCGCCTTGGATTCCGCGAGTGCCGCGGCAACGGCGCAACGATGCCTCCACCGATTGACCATTGCTCTTCGTCATCGGTCCAGAGGCTCGCGGCACCACTCTTCCGCTCGCTTGCGCCGACCTTGCCCGCGTGCTACCATGCACGGGCGGCCCGCCCCAAGATTGCCCCGCCCGACACGCGTCGAAGGAGCACGCCATGCCCGCCACGCCGTCCGGCCCCGTCACGCCAACTGGCCCCGCCACGCCGCGGCCGTCTTCCGCCGTCGTGCTCGCGCGGCCCGCCGGGGGCAACGCCAATGGCGGCGCAGGGGAGATGGACGTGTTCATGGTGCGGCGCCACGTCCGCAGCGAGTTCGCCCCGGACGTGTACGTCTTTCCCGGTGGCTCCATCACGCCGGCCGACCGTGATGCCGAGACGACGCCGGGCCTTTGCGCGCCCGCCGGGGAGGGTCCCACGGCGCTCGGCACAGGGCTGCGAGTCGGGGCGCTGCGCGAGCTCTTCGAGGAGGCCGGCGTGCTGCTGGCCTATCGCCGTGATGTGCCGCTCGCGATCGAGCCCGAGGCCCGCGAGCGTTTCGCCGCCTATCGCGCCGAGCTGCAGGGCGGCACGGCGGCGCTCGCCGATGTGGCCGCGCGCGAGGGGCTGCGGCTGGCCACCGACGCGCTGGTGTACTGGGCCCACTGGATCACGCCCGGGGCCCTGCCACGCCGCTTCGATACCCGCTTCTTCCTGGCAGAGGCGCCCGCCGACCAACGGCCCGTCCACGACGACCAGGAGGTCACCGACGGGGTGTGGATTACCCCCGCCGCCGCGCTGGCGCGCCAGGCCGCCGGCACCTTCCCGATGGTCTTCGCTACCATCCACCAGTTGCGTGAGCTCGCCGCCCGCGGCACCCTCGACGCCGTCCGCGCGCACTATGCCGCGACGGAGCCGGCGACGATCCAGCCGCTCGCGACGCCCGCGCCCGGCGGCGGGTTTCTGGTCAAGCTCCCCGGCGACCCTGGCGACCCCGTGCGCCTGTGAGGCAAGCATGCCCCTGCCCAACGGCGTCCAGGTCATCCTGGCGCCCAATCCTTCCATGATGACCGGACCTGGCACCAATAGTTATCTGGTCTGGGGCCCGGGTGACCGGTGCGTGGTAATCGACCCGGGGCCGGACGACGCTGGCCACCTGCGGGCCATCGCCACCGCCGCGCATGGCGTGATCAAGGCAATCCTCGTCACCCACGGCCACCATGACCACGACGCTGGCGCCGCGAACCTGCGCGCGCTCACTGGGGCGCCGGTGCTCGCGTGGGGGCGCGCGGGCGTCCCCGCCACGGACCAGCCACTGGCGGACGGCGCGGTCGTGGATGCTGGCGGGCGCGCGCTTCGCGTACTCCACACGCCCGGCCATCGCTTCGACCACCTCTGCTTCCTGCTGGAGGATGCCGGCGCGCTCTTCGCGGGCGACCTGGTGGCGGGCGTGGGCACGGTCGTCATCATCCCACCCGAGGGCGACCTCGCCGACTACCTGACCTCGCTCGACCGCCTCCTCGCCCTGCCCACCTTGCGGACCATCTTGCCGGCGCACGGCCCGGTGGTCGAGGATGGTCCCGCCCTGCTGCGCGAATACGTAGCGCACCGGCTGATGCGCGAACGGCAGGTGCTGGCGGCGCTCGCGTCTGGCCCGGCCACGATCCCCATGATTGTCGCGACGATCTACGCGGACGTGGACCCGGCGCTGCACGCGATGGCCGGGCGCTCCGTCCTCGCCCACCTGATCAAGCTGGAGCGCGAGGGGCGCGTCGCCCGCGCGGCTGGCGCGGCAGACGACGGCCCCTGGATGCTGACGGGGTGAAGTCCCCCCTCCCCAGCCCCTCCCCCGCGTCGGCGGGAGAGGGGAGCCCGACGGCATCGCCGGTAGCCCGTGCCGCGCCGGGAGAGGGGGCCGCGTCGACGGCGGTAGCCCCCGCATGGCGGGAAAGAGGAACCACGTCCTATGGGGCACGCCGTTATAGCGCACCCCATGCGTGGCTCGAGAGTGGGCCTGGAATGCGCGACCCAACTACGGCGTGAGGCGGTGCAGGTC
>JANWHL010000043.1 GCA_025450405.1 Ktedonobacterales bacterium | reverse complement strand
CTGGTGGGCGCGCGGCTGGTCATGACCGTGGTTGCGCGCGCGCACCGCGACGTCGCGCCCACGCCGCGCCAGACCCCGGAGTCGGGGCGGGGGCCGCAGGCGCGGGAGACGGCGGTCCACGGTTCGCGCTGACTGCCGCGGTACGCCGAAGTCGCGTCAACGCTCCGGGCGAGTTCGAGCGCTTCTGTGATCGTGAGTCTACGGTGGATCCCGCGCACCATTCCAGAGTGTCGCGATCAGCGTGCGGGGCGCGCCCCCGACCTGGCTGGCGGCTCTCGAGTGAGCAGGGGATGGATACGCGGCGCCAAACGGGGTATCCCTCGCCTGACATCAAGCGCCACACACCGTGGTATGGCCGCGCCAGCCTCCGCGAGAAGCACGCGGCCAGTTACCGGGCGAGGGTCGTCATATGGTCGTCATCGCGTCCATCGTCATCTGGATCGAAGCGTGATGCGTCAGGCTGGCTCTAGTCACCGGGATTGGTCCAGGCGTGTCAGGGTGATGACCGGGATTCGCCGGGTGGTTTGCTCCCGATAATCGGCGAAGCCGAGCACCCGGGCGTGCTGGGCATAGAGGCGATCGCGTTCCGCGCCTTCGACCACGGTGGCACGGGCCCGGAAGGTTTCGGTGCCCAGTTCCACCGTCACCATGGGGCGCGCCACGAGATTGAAGTACCAATCGGGATGGGTGGGCGCGCCGCCCGCTGAGGCGATGATGACGAGCTGGTCGCCATCTCTCGTATAGGCCACCGGCGTGGTGCGCGGCTGGCCGCTCTTGGCCCCGGTGGTGGTGATCAACACCAATGGGCCGGAGTAGTCCGTCTTGCCGCCATTGGCGCGAAACTGCTCGATGATGTGTTGGTTGTACTGGTTTGGGGCACTCATGGTGGCTCCTGGATAGGACGAGAGAGGATGTCCGAGAGGGTATTCCTCCTCATGAGCGACAAATCGGAAAATGCCGCGCCCAACACCTACCGCCGGATGGGTTTGAGGTCGATGCGGTGCTCGTCCTTGCTCCACGGGCTGCTGGCGGGCAGCGACACCGCCGAGTCGTGGCGCCAGGCGCATCCGATTCCGGGCGGGGTCGGCTGGTGTGGGGTACCTCGGGACGCGGTTCGCGCTGAGCGCCGCATTATGCCGAGGCCTCGTCTACACTCCTGGCGAGATCGAGCGCCTCTTTGAGGGTGAGGCCGCGGCCGATCTCTGTGGCCCGGATCAGATCGGCGTCCGCGAGCGCTGCCCGGGCTTGATCGACTAGCTCGCGACCGGGGGTTTCCTCGGAGTAGACGTTGACGATCCCCTCCTGATGCGCGTAGACCTCCGCCGCCGCGGCGATCCGCACCGCCCGTTCGGGCCGATGATCGGCGGATTCGGTGGCGGCGACTCCAATCAGCGCGAGCCCGACGCCACGGACGCTCGCCACGTCAGTGTAGGCCCGCGCGGAGTCGAGGAAGTACCGCCGCGCCTGAGTGGTATCACCGTGCCGAAGGCAGGTCCAGGCCATCTCGGCGAGAATGCGGGCCTCCTCAGCGCGGTCGCCGATCGTCTCGAACGCGGCAAGCGATTGCCCGTAGAGATCCAGGGCCACCGCGAGTTCGCCGCGACCGGCCGCCAGCCCAGCGAGGCCGCCAAGCGACAGGCCGGCGCCTTCCCAGTCCCCGAGACGCCGCTGGATCGCGAGGGCATGGGAGTAGCTCGCGCGCGCGGTTTCCAGGTCGCCCGCGACCGTGCGCAGGATGCCGTCGACCGAAGAGGCAAACCCTTCGGCCCACGCGAAACCACTGGCCCGGCTCCGCTCGATGCCCTTCATCGCCCACCTGAGCCCCGCGTCGAGATCGTATCCGATCATCCCGATGCCATTGATCGCGGACAGGCAGAGCGCGTGCTCGTCGTGGAGCTCGGCGGCGATGCGGTAGGACTCGACCCAGAGGTCGTTCGCGCGCGCGAACTCGCCCAGCACCCACCAGGCCAGACCCGCCGTTCGCAGCGCGCCTGCCCGCCCGATCGTGCGCGCGCCGCTGGTGTCGGCGGCAAGAAAGGACATGGCGTACTCCCGGGCGGTGAGGTTCTTGCCGCGGATGTGCCAGTACAGGTACAGGTCGCCGCACATCCGCATACCCGCTTCGGCGCTGGTCAGATCGCCGCTCCGCGCCAGCGCCAGGAGCGTGTCGAGCGCGGCCTGGAGGTTGCTCTCGTCGGCGATGCCGCGTTCGAGCGCGCCGACCTGATCGGACCCCTCGAGACCGTCGCGAATCTCGCGGGCGAGCGCCGCGTACCGCTGGGCATGCCGGAGGGCGACCGAGTCGGCCTCGCCAGCGTCCGCGAGGCGTTCGCGGGCGTACTCGCCGATCGTCTGGAGCAGCCGCAAGCGGTCGCTCTGGCCATCGGCGCGGACGAGCGCCTTGTCGACGAGTGACTCCAGGTCGTCGAGGCATGACTCGCCAGGGTCCGCGCAGACGGCCTCGACATCCGCGAACGTGAAGTCTCCAACGAACACGGCCATGCGCCGGAACACACGCCGCTCCGCATCTGTCAGCAGCGAATGACTCCAGTCGATCGCGGCGCGCAGCGTCTGATGCCGCGTGGGCATGTCACGAGGTCCCGTGGTGAGCAGGTTCAGCGCGTGATCGAGCCGCTCGACCAAGGCCTGGGGGGACAACAGCCGGAGTCGCGCGGCGGCGAGCTCGACCGCCAGCGGCAGGCCGTCCAGGCGGCGGCACACGGCCACGACGGCGCCCGCGTTCCTGGCGGTCAGCGCGAACGATCCCTTCGTCATCCTGGCGCGCTCCACGAACAAGGCGATGGCCGAGTACTCCATGAGCGCCTCGGCCGGCTCCAGATCCGTGGTTGGGACGGCCAGGGGAGCCAGCGGATACTCGCGTTCCGCGGCGATTCGCAGTGGGGTCCTGCTGGTGGTTACGACCTGGAGTTTTGGGCAGCTCGCCACCAGCCGGGCCACCTCCGGAGCGGCCGCAACGATCTGCTCGAGGTTATCCAGGAGCAGGAGCGCCCGCTTGTCGCCGATGAGGGCAACAACACCTTGCCCGAGTGTTCGGCCCTCCGCCTCCTTCACGTCCAGCGTGTTCGCGAGCACGGGAAGGAAGTCCGCGGGGTTGGTGATGTCGGCCAGCGGAATAAACGCGACGCCATCCAGGAACTCGGGCGCGAGCAGACGGCCGAGCTCAGCAAGAATGCTCGTCTTCCCGACACCGCCCGGACCCGTGACCGTGACGACCCGGGCGCTCCGGACCAGCTCGGCGAGCGCCGCCAGGTCGGCGGATCGACCCACCAGCGGCGCCCCAGGTTCGGGCAGGTTGCTCGGCAGGCTCGCGTAGCGCTCGCCCTTGCCCTCCAGTGCCCGCGGGTCCGGCACGGCGATGCCGTCGGCCGACACCGCGTAGAGCTCCAGCGGTCGCCCGACGTTCTTGAGTCTGAACCGCCCCAAATTGACGACGTCCACGTCCCCCCGGTTCTTGAGCTGGTCGCGAGCCGAGTCGGAGAGCATCACGCCGCCCGGGACCGCGAAGGACTCGATTCGGGAGGCGATGTTCACCGCGTCGCCGGTCAGCCGTTCTGGCTCGACAATCACCTCGCCCACATGAACGCCGATGCGCACCGCAACATCGTTCGGGCCCAGGTCGCGCTGGATCGCCACCGCGGCCCGCACCGCCGCGAGCGCGCTCGGGAACATGCTCATGCTGCCATCGCCGAGCCGCTGAACGATGGTCCCGCCGAAGGACGCGTGGTAGCGCTCGATCGCGCTCACATACTGGTCACGTTTGGTGACGGCGAGGACCTCGTCGGCCTGGATCAACGCCGTATAGCCGACCACATCGGTGAACATCACCGCGACGAGCCGCCGCTCGAGATCCTGCCGCATAGAGCTCCCCTCGCGTGCCCGGACAGTCGGAGAAATCGCTGACCCTCGGCGCTGATGGCGTATGATATCGCGGGCGACGAACAGAGTGCGCGCGGGCAACACGCTCGCGCCACCAGGAAGGGGAGCGGATATGGCACTCGACGACTTTGCGGGGGCGGCGGCCGTGGTGACGGGCGGCGCGAGCGGCATCGGCCTGGCGACGGCGACGGCCCTGCGCGCGGCGGGGGCGCACGTGGTGTTGGCGGACGTCAACGCCGCGGGCCTGCGCGGGGCCGCGGAGCGGCTCCGCGCGGACGCGCCGGACGTGGCTGGCCAGATCGTCACCGCCGTCACCGACGTGACCGACCTCGCGAGCGTGGGTGAGATGACACGCCAGGCGCTCGGCGTCACCGGCCGACTGGATCTCGTCATCGCGTGCGCCGGCATCGGGCGCGGCGGCGCGGTCGAGACCTTCCCGGCGGCGGAGATGGAGGCCATGATGCGCGTCAACTTCATGGGCATCTATCACACGGTCCAGGCGGCGCTCCCACCGATGCGCCAGCAAGGGCGCGGCCACATCGTCCTGCTCAGCTCGGTGGCGGGCAAGCTGGGAGCGCCGCTGCTCTCGGGCTACTGTGCCACCAAGTGGGCCGTCCGCGGCTTCGCCATCGCGCTGCGGTCGGAGCTCTATGGCACGGGCGTCGGTGTCACCACCGTCTATCCCGCCTGGGTGGACACCCCGATGGTGGGCGCGGAGGGCCTTCAGACCGAGGGGCTCCAGATCGAGGTGCTGCTGAAACCGGAGCAGGTCGCCGCCGCAATCCTGGGCGCCGTGCGCGCGGGCCAGCGCGATCTGACGCTGGCCCCCAACCCCGACATCGCGCGGCTGATCGAGCTCACCCGTGACGATCCCGACCAGGCCGAGGACCGCGCCGGCAAGGCGTACTATCGCCGCACGCACCCCCAGCCGGCGTGATCCGCGGCTAATACGCGACTCGAATAATTGCCTTCACATTCGCGTGCCGGGCGTCCACCGGACGCCCCTACGGAGCGGGATCACTTATCCGAGCGGCGGGTGAGGGGGTTCGTGCTTTGGACTGCCGGATCGGCTGTGGGGCCCGCTGTATCGCGCCCTCGATCTCCTCACCCATGCCGGGGATGCCAGATGGCAAACCCGCGGGCGTCCGCTGCCTCCACCTGCCCCCCGACCACCGCTGCGTCCTCTTCGGCACGCCCGAACGCCCAGCCGTGTGCGCGCGGCTCCGCCCCACGGAGGAGATGTGCGGGCGCACGCGCGAAGAGGTCCTGACCTATCTGGCGCGACTGGAGCGCGCCACCGTGCCCATGGCTCGGGATCCGCGCGGAGCGGCGCGCAGAGCAGAGCGCATAGCGGCGCGCTAGCGCCCGAGCAGCGAGATGGCAGCGACGCTGGAGAACATCAGCCCGGCGCCCGCGAAGGCGCCGGCTACTACGGCCCGGCCCCAAGCGCCCCTGGCGTACCACGTCAGCGCGGCGGTGGCGATGAAGAACATACACCCGGCGTAGGTCAGGATGACCCAGACGGGGGTGTGCGAGAGCGCTGGCCCACGCGTGGTGTAGTGCCAGGCGTGGGCGGGCGCCGCCAACTCCTCATACCACGGCGGGATCGCGAGCCCGAGGACCGCGAGCGCCCCAACGGCGGCCCGTGCCGGCCAGCGCTCGCGCAGGCGCAGGGCGAGGTAGCCAAACTGGACGGCGGTCACGCCCCACCCGATGGGCATGTAGGAGGGCGACGCGAGCACCTTGAAGCCGAAGAAATTGGTGTAGACGAGCGAGTGCGGTGCTGTCACGTGCACCCAATCGGCCCAGAGCTCCAGCACACCCGCGACCGCGCCGAATGGGAAGAGCCAGGCCAGCCGGGGGCTGTGGGTCACGACCAGGCCGATCACGAGGACGGCGAGCACGGCGAGGATCGTGAAGCCGAAGATGTTGGCGTTCGCCACGAGCGCGCCCAGGGCGATCCCGGCGAGGGTGAGGAGCATCGAGCCGATGACGAAGCGATCCTCGGTGTTCAGCCGCTTGAGGGCGGCCCACGGTCCCGGCTTCACATACTGACGGTCCATATCGGCCTCCGATGCTGGCTGTGCCGTCTCATTCAGGCGCACCGCTAACCGCCGCCAGTATACGCCAGTCATTCGGAGATCGCCATCAGGGTGTGCGCTTCCCCGCGATGTAATCGTCCGGGGTCACATAGTCGCCGGCCT
>JANWHL010000042.1 GCA_025450405.1 Ktedonobacterales bacterium | reverse complement strand
GGATGATGAACGCATACGGCTGGATCGCGTAGAACGTGCGCAGGTCGCGCTCGCCCAGGAACGGCTGGATGGCGTTGCCGCCGTCGAGGCCGGGGATGGGCAGCAGGTTGAGCACCACCGCCACGAGTTGGAGCGCGGCCAGGAACACCACGGCGCTCTCGGCGGCCAGGGCAGATTCCGCCGTGCCCAGCAGACTGAACGCGTCGCCGACGCGGACGAGGACCAGCAGCAGCGCACCCACGATGACGTTGGCGGCCGGACCCGCGAGCGAGATGGCCGCCTGGCGCCAGCGGCCGCGTACCATGCCGCGGTTGAGGTAGACCGCACCGCCGGGGAGCGGGATGCCGCCAATGATCAGGAAGAGCAGCGGGAACACGATGCTCAGGTAGGGGTGGAGGTACAGGAGGGGGTTGCCGGAGAGATAGCGCCGCGTCGGAAGGCTGCGATCGCCGCTGGCGAATGCCGTGGCGGCGTGCCCGAACTCGTGCAGGGCCAGGCTGAAAATCCAGCCGACGATGACAAAGCCGACTACGCCGACCGTGACCAGGTTCGGAAAACGACAGATATAGAGCGCAGCGGCCATCAGCGCCAGGAAGCCCAGCCAGAGCGGCCAGTTGATCTCGCGAACGATCTCCATCGCCACCCCTGGCCGGCGCTGCGCGCGCGGTCCGGGCAAGTGCGTGCCGACACCCGCCAGAAACCGCTCGTCGTCGGGATTGAGCATGCGCATGGCTCGCTTCCTACAAGCCGCGACGTGTCCGGTACGTGGCGACCCACGGAATGGTCAGACGACGCGGGATATCGGGGGGACACCGGGGAGTGTAGCACAGCCGTGTCCTGGCGGCAAGGCGCGTCGCGGCGATCCCTCCACGTGTGCCATAGTAGGCGAAGCGGGCGCCGGTGGCAAGAGATAGGGGTCGAGAGGAGCGGTCATGACCAACGATCTGCGCTTTCCACCTGGCTTCATCTGGGGCGTGGCCACGGCGGCGCACCAGGTGGAGGGTGGCACGACCAACAACCAGTGGTACGCCTGGGAGGACCAGGGCGGCATCGCCACCGGCGAACGCGCGGGATTGGCCAGTGACTGGTGGGCGCACGCCGAGGCCGACTTCGATCGGGCAAAGGACATGGGCATCAACGGGCTGCGCCTCTCGCTGGAATGGAGCCGCATCGAGCCCGAGGAAAACCACTGGGACGACGCGGCCATCGCGCGCTATCGCGCGATGCTCCAGGGGCTGCGCGCCCGCGACATCGAGCCAATGGTGACCCTGCACCACTTCACCACCCCGCTCTGGCTGGACCGTCGGGGCGGCTTCGCGACCGACGCCGCCATCCCGCTCTTCGCGCGCTTTGTCGGCCGCTGTGTCGCGGCATTCGGCGACCTCTGCGACTTCTGGTGCACCATCAACGAGCTGAACGTCTATGCCACGCTCGGCTATATCACCGGCATCTTTCCGCCTGGCCACAAGGGCGACGCCCGCACGGCCGTGCGGGTACAGGGCACGCTGCTGCGCGCCCATGCCGCCGCCTATCGCGCCCTCCACGACGCCCAGCCAGCCGCACGCGTGGGCCTCGCCCACGCCATGCAGATCTTCGACCCGGCGGCTAATCGCCCCCAGGACCGCTTCGTGGCCTACTGGCAGGACGCCGGCTTCAATGGCATCGTGATCGATGCCCTCGCCCGCGGACGCGCGCGCGGGCCGATTGGCTTGCTTACCGGCGACCTCAGCGGCGTGCGCGGCACCTTTGACTACATGGGCCTCAACTACTACACGCGCGAGCTGGTCGCCTTCGACCTGGGCAAGGCCGCCGAGCTCTTTGGCCGCCGGTTTACCGCGCCGGGCGCCGAGCGCCAGGACCAGGGCGCTTCGGGCGGTCTGGGCGGCGAGATCTACCCCGACGGCTTGCGGCGGCTGTTGCTGCGCCTGAACGCGCTTGGCCGCCCGCTCTACGTCACGGAGAACGGCACCGCCGACGCGGCCGACACGCGCCGGCCGAGCGCGCTGGTGCGCACGCTGGTCGCCGCGCACCGCGCGATCGACCAGGGCGCGGATCTCCGTGGCTACTACCACTGGTCGCTCGTGGACAATTTCGAGTGGGCCGAGGGCTGGAGTGCCCGTTTCGGCCTCATCGGCCTGGACCCCACTACCCAGGAGCGCACCACCAGGGAGAGCGCGAACGTGTACGCGCGCATCTGTCACGCCGACGCGATTCCCGCCGATGTGCTCGAGCGCTACGGCCAGGGTCCGCATAGTACGAGCGGGTAGGACCCCATATCGCGGAGCGAGGGCAAGCGAGTGCCCGCACCCTGGCGTGGGGCGTGGCTGACACGGGCGCGTGCGGGCGGCGAAGCGGCAGCCAGCGGTTGACAGGTGGCCCCGTGGGCTTCTACAATGGCGCACGCGATGGGGAGTGGGCACAGTCCCTGACCAGAGGTGCCCCGGAGCTCCGGCGGAGGCGGATTGGTGAGCGCGGTGAAGCCCGGCGGCAAGCATGGCACCCTGGTCGGCTCGACACTGGGCGGCTATTGGCTGGTCGCGCTCCTCGGGGCGGGCGGCATGGCCGAGGTCTATCGCGGCGTCGATCCCCGCCAGGGGCGCGAGGTCGCGGTCAAGGTGCTGCCGCTGACACTGGCCGCCGATCCGGGTTATGTCGCGCGCTTCCGCGACGAGGCGCGGCGGGTGGCCGCCCTCAATCACCCTAATGTGGTGCCGGTGTTCCGCTATGGTGAAGAGCGCGGCCTGCTCTACCTCGTCATGCCGGTGCTGACCGAGTCGCTGCGCGACCGCATGGACCGCCAGCGCCGGCTCGAACCAGCCGCGGCGGCGCAAATCGCCATCCAGATCGCCGGCGCCCTGGACGCCGCCCATCAGCATGGCCTGGTGCACCGCGATGTCAAGCCCGAGAACATTCTGCTGACGCCCGACGGCCGCGCGCTGCTGACCGATTTCGGCATCGCGCGTGAGGTGGATGCGCTGCGCGATGCCACCATGTCGCGGACCCTGGCGGCCACGGGGCTTCCGGTGGGCACGCCCGAATATATGGCCCCAGAGCAACTCCGTGGTGGCTCCGCCGACCAGCGCGTGGACATCTACGGCCTGGGCGCGGTGCTTTACGAGATGCTGACCGGGCGCGTGCCCCACGACGCCGATACACCCTATGAGGTGGCCGCGCGCGTGCTGAATGACCGCGTGCTGCCGCCGTCGGAGTATAACCCGGCCATCTGGCCCGCGCTCGAAGATGTGGTGCTGGGCGCGCTGGCGCGCGACGCCGATGACCGCTATCCCGACACGCGCAGCTTCGCACGCGCGCTGGACCGGGCGGTGGCGCGCCACACACCGCGCGGCGCCGGGGCGGTCTCTGGACCCGTGGGGTCTGGCGCGCCCACGCCGCTTGCGCGCAGTCTCTCGAAAAAGCGGCTCTCCGGCGGCCATACGGGCGAGCTGGACGAAGCCACGGCCGCTCCCGAGACCGAACGCCGGCGCGGCCGCGGGCGGTCCCGACGGCGGAAGCCGCTGCTCGTGCTATTCGCGGCCGTCATGGTGCTGGTTGGCTTCCTTGTCGGCGGCGCGGTGGCCATTTCGCAGGTGACCGACCTGAGCAATCTCAGTCTGTTGACCGCGCTCGGGAGCACCACCACCACGCGCCTGGGGCCCAACGGCCCGGCGGTCGCGCCAACGGCCACGACACAGCCCACCGCGACCGCCCAGGCCACACCGAGCGCCACACCCGGCGCCACGACCACCCCGAGCGTGAGCGTGGGCTACCCGACCGTCGCCCTGGCTGGCGCACCGCCGCACCCCTGCACGGGCACGCAAACGCTGGTCAACAACGGCGCCGGGTCGATCATCTGGTCGCTGGCGCCGCCCCCGACCGCCAGTGGGCTCACGTTCTCCCCGCGGTCAGGCACGCTGGCGCCTGGCAACGGCACCACCATCGTGATTACGTACACCGGCGCGGACTGCGCGGGCCAAACGGCGACCATCACGGTGAGCGCCAGCGGGGGCGGCACCGCCCAGTTTACGCTGAACTATTGACGCCGTGGCCTTCATGGGAGGGCGCCGGTTCGTCAGCCAGCACCAGCTTGCCGTCCTTCAGGAAGAGCGTGTCGTCCACCCAGACTTCGCCACCGCCAGCCTCGGGACGCAGGTCGCAGATCATATCCCAGTGCAAGGCCGAGTGGTTCTGGCCGCCCGTCTCGGGATAGCTCTCGCCGAGCGCCATGTGGATGGTGCCACCGATCTTCTCATCGTAGAGGATGTTACGGATGCCGCGAGTGATGCCGGTGTTGTTGCCGAACGCGAACTCGCCCACATACCGCGCCCCCGCGTCCATCTCGAGCATCTCGCCGAGGAAGGCCTCGCCCTGCGCTGCGTGCGCCTCCACCACGCGCCCGCGCTCAAAGGTCAGGCGGATGTCCTGGACGCCGCGGCCATTATAGGCGCTGGGGATGGTGAAGCGAATGTGCCCCTCCACGGAGTCTTCGACTGGTCCCGTGAAGAACTCGCCGCTCGGGAAGTTGCGCTTGCCGTCGCTGTTGATGAACGTCCGGCCGGCGATGGAGAGCCGGAGGTCCGTGTCGGTCCCCCGCACGCGCACGTCGTGCTTGCCGCGCAGCCAGTCCACATACCGCTGTTGCTGGCGTCCGAGCGCCGCCCAGGCGGCGCCGGGATCCTCTTTGTTGAGGAAGCACGCCTGGAAGACGAACTCCGTGAAGTCGTCGAGGGCCATGTCGGCATCCTGCGCGGCGGCCTGGGTGGGATAGAGCGTCCCGCACCAGTGGAGGAGCCCCTCGGCCTCGCGGCGCTGGTGAATGCCGCGCAGCTCGCGCTCGGCGCGCCGCTGAATTGCCTGTCGCGCCGGGTCCACGCCGGTGAGCGCACGCGTGTTGACTGGCGCGTTGATTCCCAGCGTAGCGTTGGCCGCCTCCATCCGGGCGCGGTCGGCCGGACTCACCCAGCCGATCTGCTCCTCGCTGCCGTCCTCCAGCAGAATCTTGTTCAGGCCGGGGAGCTGCGCGTTCACGATCGGGTGGGCGCCGGCACGCAGCACCTCGCGATACGTGGCGGCGATCAGCGGCTCGGCGAGCGGCGAGGACGTGATGACCACGACCTGGCCGGGCCGCACATCCAGGCAATAGCCGACGAGGGTCTTCGCCCAGCGGGCGATGCGCGGGTCCAACAATGCGATGTCTCCTTCCAACAGATGTGGACAACAGGCGTGGACAGCGGGCATGGACCGCTGTCGGGGTCCGCGGTTCCACATTCGCCGCGATCTCGTGCGCTACACCCCCCGGCGCTGGCGCTGGGCCGCGAAGAACGCGACCAGATCCTCCACCGGCCGCGTGTTCAGCACGTCAGCGGCGGTGAGCCAACCCTTGCGCGCCAGGCCCACGCCGTAACGGATGTTGCCGAGCCCGGCCGGGCTGTGGGCGTCTGGGTCGATGGGGATCAGGATCCCGCGCTCCACCGCGCGCCGGTGCAGGCGCCAATCCAGCTCGGCGCGGTGTGGATCGCAGTTCAGCTCGATGGCCACGCCGAGCGTGCCCGCGTGGTCGATCACGGCCTCCAGGTCGGGCGCGTATCCGTCGCGCTGAAGCAGGAGGCGGCCTGTGGGATGCCCGAGG
Source organism: Ktedonobacterales bacterium (assembly GCA_025450405.1). GTDB lineage: Bacteria > Chloroflexota > Ktedonobacteria > Ktedonobacterales > JADMIN01 > JANWHL01. The sequence continues at coordinate 22,159 of JANWHL010000042.1, read as the reverse complement.
ATGGACGTATATGGATTGTCCAGCGCGCGCATCAGCCGCTGGGTCTGTTCCGCGGGCGCGAGCTGAAAATGGCTGTGGATCGAGGCCACGACGAAGTCGAAGGTCGCGAGCGTGGCGTCATCGTAATCGAGCTGGCCGTCCTTCAGGATATCGCACTCGGTGCCCTTCAGGATGCGGAAGCGCGCGCCAAAATCGGCGTTGAGCTGGTCGATCTCGTCGTGTTGGCGGCGGACCGCGGCGGGGTTTAGGCCCCCGGCGTAAGCCGCCACCTGGCTGTGATCGCAGATGCCCAGATACGTCGCGCCCAGCGCCATCGCGGCCTCGGCCATCTCGCGGATCGAGACCTGGCCGTCGCTCCAGGTGCTATGGACGTGCAAGATGCCACGCAGATCGGCATCCGTCACCAGCGTGGGCAGCTCGCCCTTGAGGGCGAGCTCGATCTCGCCGCGATCCTCGCGCATCTCCGGCTCGACGTAGGCCATGCCCAGCGCCGCGTAGAACTCACGCTCATCTTTGGCAGGGATGCGTTCCTCACCACGGAAGAGTCCATACTCGTTGATCTTGATCCCCTGGGCATGCGCACGGGTCCGCAGGGCGACGTTGTGATCTTTGGACCCGGAGAAATGGTGCAGGGCGTAGGGAAATTCGTCGTCGGTGACCAGGCGGAAGTCCATGGCCATGCCCGCGCGCAGAATGACGCTGGTCTTGGTCTCGCCGCGCCCGATGACGTCCGCCACCTGGGGCAGCGCCACCAGAGCGCCCATAACCGCCTGCCGGTCGGCGTCAGCGGCCACGCTGGCCACCATGTCCACGTCCTTAACGATCTCCTTGCGCCGCCGAAGACTGCCGGCGATGCTGAGGCGCACGACCTGTGGGAGCGCGCGCAGCGCCCCGGCGATGGCCTCCGCGTCGGCCTCGGCCACGGGGAACAGGTAGTGGTCGAGGTGCTCGCTCAGGAAGGCCAGGCCCTTGAGGATGTTCTCCTGCGATTTCTTGCCGAAGCCAGGCAGCCCGGCGATGCGATCGCCCTCCGCGGCGGCTTTCAGGTCGTCGAGGGTGGTGATGGCGAGCGTGTCGTGGATCTGGCGCACGCGCTTGGGGCCGAGACCAGGGATGCGCAGCATGGCGCGTAGGCCGGCGGGGATCTCCGCCAGCAGATCATCGTGGATGGCGAGGTGACCGGTCGTCACCAGTTCAGCCACGCGCTTGGCGAGTGTCTTGCCCAGGCCCGGCACGTGCTCGATGGCGCCGCTACTCACCATCTCGGCCAGGTCGCCATCCAGACCGCCGACGGCCCGCGCCGCGTTGTGATAGGCGCGGGCTTCGAACGGGTTGTCGCCCCGCAGCTCCATGAGATCGCCGACATCGTCCAGAATGGCCGCCACCCGCGCTTTGTCCATCGGGTCATTGTCCACCGGGGTGTTCCCCGCCTGGTCGTTATCCATGCGTGATCTCCTCGGGAGTCATTGGCGACGCGGTGTCGCCGGTATCTGGGGCACCAGTGGCGACCGCGGCCCCATGCGTCTCGTCGGAGAGATCGTACGTTGGGGCCGCGCCGGGGTCCAACTCGAACGGGTGTCGCCCCTTGAGCCGCCGCGCGAGCGACTTTTTGCAGTCGAAATGGACGATCATCCAGCCGACCAGCTCCTTCTCGACGAAGATCGCGTCCCAGGTGTCGGCGTCGGCCATGTCAGGCGTGGTCTCCAGAATGGCCTGGCCACAGCTAGCGCAGCGAGCATCCGTCGCGCGCACGGCGTGTTCGAGCCAGCTAAGCATGAACGCCTGGTAATCGTCAATCCCCATCTCACGCAGCGGCCTGATGCGATAACCCGTATGTTCGGGGTGAGGCGCGCGATAGAAGTCCGCGTCGTGCGGGCCAAGGGCCACCAGCGGCCCGCGCACGGTCTCGACAACGGGGCCGGAGGGATCGCCCTGCGCGGCGTAGCGCACCAGCCCCTCGCGCTCGAACCAATCGAGCAGATCGTCGTCCACGCGCCGCTCCCCATGGTGATCCAGATGCTGGACGAATCCGCCCCGGCCCGGGGCGCCAGGCCGGTCCGTGAGCCACTGTATCACCGGGGCCTGGCGGCGTCAAACCCGCGCCGCACGCGCTCCAGAGACCTCGCGGGAACGGGGTGATCCGGATCACGATGGCCCGCGGCATGCACATAAGGGCGGCGTCCAACGCAGGCTCCTCGGGCGCGCCGGCGGTGAAAGGCAAGGGTGCCTCCTGACCGCCCGCGTCGTCGCGGCCCGGTCCTCGGCCAGCACGAGCATCACGTACACGCCCCACATGACGCCGCGCGCCGCCCTCTGGCATCGCGTGAAGATCGGTCATGATCGGTCATGATCGGTCCGTTTGGCCACATTCCTGGTGGTGTTCGGTACGCTTCGTGCGCTGTGCTCTGATTAGGCGCACGCCACGACCTGACTTTGGAACGCTCGCTTCGCGCTCGACGTGGAGCGAGTGCCACGGCCCGCACGCGGCGCGAACGCGGAACGAAGGAGCGATTTGGGCATGTGGTCGGCGCTCGAGGGCAGTCGCATTGATGGACGCTATGCGATTCTGCACCACATCGCCACGGGCGGTATGGCGGCGGTGTTCAGTGGCTGGGACGAGCGGCTTGACCGCCCGGTGGCCATCAAGGTGCTCCGGCACTATGAGGAATCCGACCGCACCGCGGTGGCTCGGTTCCGGCGCGAAGCCGAGTCCGCCGCGATGCTCAACCATCCAAACATCGTGCGTGTCTTTGACTTTTTTGAGGACGAAGCCGGCCATTCCTTCCTGATCATGGAGCTGGTCGAGGGGCCCAATCTCAAACAGTACTTGCGCCGCCACGAGCGGCTGCCCATCGCCGAGGCGCTGGCCGTGGCCGAGCATGTCTGCGCTGCCCTCCAGGCGGCCCACGACCGCGGCTTCGTCCACCGTGACATCAAGCCCCAGAATATCCTCCTGGACCCCAGCGGCCGCGCCAAGCTGACCGACTTCGGGATTGTCCACGTGGGCAGTGGGGCGACACTCACCAGCGGCGGCCTCGTGCTGGGCACGGCGGACTATATCGCTCCTGAGCAGGCGCGCGGTGACCAGCTTGGCCCGGCGTCGGACATCTATGCCCTTGGTGTCGTGCTCTACGAGATGCTGACCGGGCATGTGCCCTTCGTTGGGCCAACCGCCATGTCCGTGGCCATGCAACACGCGTCGGCCCCCGTGTTGCCGCCCAGCCGGCTCGTCCCCGGCCTGCCCCGCTATGTCGAAGCCATCGTGCTGCGCGCCCTGCGCAAGGCTCCGGAGCAGCGCTATCGCAGCGCCCTGGTGATGGGAGTGGCGCTACGCCTGGCGCGCCAAACGCTGGCGGCCGAGCGGGCCCAAGCCGAGCAACCGCGGGCCGAGGTGGCGGAACCGATCCCCACCCTGGCGCTCGCGGGCTCAGCGCGAGGGGCAGGCGCGGGCTGGCCGGCGGATGCTGAAGAGGCGCGCGGCGCGCCGCCGGGTGCGCGCGCACTCCCCACGTCGCCGCTGACGGTCCCCGAAGCGTCAACTCACACGGCCAACGGAGACGACGAAGCCAGGCACACGGACACCGCCAAGCGAACCGACACGGCGACCGCCGCCGCGGCCGACGCGGATGGGGAAGCCACGTATCACGGCGCTCTGGCGATTGCCGCGAACGCCGCCCACACTGGCGCCCGCGGCGGCGCGTGGTTCGGTGGGGGAGCGACATATGGCACCGCCTGGCGGAGCCTGCTCGTGGTCGGTGGCGCGGCAGTGCTAGGCGCCGGTGCGGTGGCGGCGGATCTCTGGCTGCTCCTTCATGGCATCGCGAACCCGCTCCCGCTGCCCTGAGCGGGTGGTGGTGCTGGTCCGGGCGTGTCCACGCCGCGCCTTGGTCGCGCACGTGCAGCGGCGTTGGGCATGCCAGCGGCGTATCACCACCACCCGGTTGGCGTGTCGGCCATGTGGCACGTCACCGGCCTGGGCCGTTACGATCGGTGCGGCAACGACGCGAGCCGTTACCATTCACGCTCGGCGCGCTTGCTCGGCGCGCTTGCTTGACACGAGGGAGAGGGACATGTCGCGCGACCAGATCGCTACCACGGCGGCGCCCGCCGCCATCGGCCCCTACAGCCAAGGCATCGCCGCCGGCAATTTCGTGTTCGCCTCGGGCCAGATCGCCCTGGATCCCGCGACCGGCCAGCTCATCGACGGGGATGTTCGTGCCCAGACCCAGCGGGTGTTCGCGAATCTGCGCGCGGTGCTCGAAGCCGCTGGGACCTCGCTCGATCAGGTGGTCAAGTCAACCGTCTTCCTGGCCCACCTCTCAGATTTCGCCGCGATGAACGAGGTGTACGCCACATACTTTACCGGGACACCACCGGCGCGCTCGACCGTGCCAGTCGCCGAGTTGCCGCGCGGGGCATTGATTGAGATCGAGGTCATCGCGCTCCGGGGCGGTGCCTAACCCAACCCGCGTTCTCACGCCAGATCGCCTGATCATGCGACGGCTCGGCCGAGCGCGCGCCCGGCCGAGCCATTCCAGAGATGTAAGCAAGCGGCGGATGCGGCCACCAGCTTGGCCGATGGTCGCGCGCTAGCCCTCCAGTGGCAGCAGCAGCCACAGGGCGACATAGGCCAGCGCGGTGATGAAGCTGAACGGAATCAACAACGCGAGGGCGGCGACACGGACAAGCAGGGGATCGACGCCGAATGTCTGGGCGATACCGCCGCACACACCGGCAATCATCCGATTTTCGGCGCTGCGATGCAGGTGCCACGACGTGCGCATCGGTTTCGTGGATTGTGGGCTCATGGGCGTGGGTCTCCTTTGGTCTGCTGGCCTCGGGCGCGATCCGCCGAGGCCGACACTCAGTGCGGTCATGAAGTCACGGTGGCGGGTTCCGCACGTTGCGTGCCATGCGAGCGTCCGGCGAGCGCGCGGTGGGCCGTTTGGTTGTGTCCCTTGCCGGATGCTGGCTCTCTCGTGTACCATTCGTTGCACAGATGGGGTGAGTCGTGTTTGGTGGGGCGAGACGCGTCGTCTCGCGGACACTACGCCGTGCGAACAGGCAGGCCGCGGTGAGCAGTGGACACGTCTGGCGCGCGGCACTCGATCGGCTGCGCGGCGAAATGACACGGGCGCAGTTCGACACCTGGCTGCGGGGCACCGACCTTGCGCACGACGGCGAGGACGGCGTGGCCGTCCTGCGCGTGGGGACCGCATTCGCCCGCGCGCAACTCGAATCCCGGTTCCGCGAGCGCATCGAGCTCGCCATCGCGCAGGTGACGGGCCACCCGTGCGTACTGCGCGTCGTCGTGGGCGGCGTCGTCATGGGCGGCGTGGCCGATGACAGACCTCGCGCGGTCCGTGGCACCAGCGCGCGGATCCCCGCCGCCGTGGCCCTCGAGACCGCGCCCAACCAGGCGCCAGCACCACGCAAGCGGGATGACCCGCCGCCCGCCTTCGTGAGCGCCTCACTCTTCGCTGGGACGCCTGATGGAGTCCCAGCGGGGGCCCGGGCCACGCCCGCGCGCGCGACCATGGGAGACGCGTCCGGTGCGCCGCGGACCGGTGCCCCCACGGGAGCGCGGCTGAACGACCGGGCGCCCGGGGTGCCGGCAAACGTCCACGTTCTGTCCACCCCCGCCGCAACGGCCCGCCCTGGACATTCGTCGTCCGCCACCACTGATGCGGCGCTGTCGGAGTCGAGTGCGACGGCGTCCGCTAGCGCCACACCACCCGGGTCGCCGCGGCGGCTCGGCCGCGGGCCGGCGGCCAGCCCGCGGCGCCGGCCGGGGACGGGAGGGCGGCTGGTGCCGAGCACTGATCGCGTGCGCGAGGCCGTGAACCGGCGCACGGCGCAACCCGCGGCGCCCGATCCGCGTCCGCTAGAGACCCGCCTGCCCCAGACACGCTCCACCGGACGCCTGAGGACCGTAGAGCGGGTTTCTCCCCCGGCCCCGCCTGGCGAGGGCGGATGGGCCGGGGGAGACGCGGACGCCGCGGACAACGGTGAACGACAGTGGCGCGGCAGCGCGGGGAGCGGAAGCACGGGGAGCGCACCGGACGGGTGGTTGCCAATGGCACGGCGCCAACGGCGCCGCCACGAGCGGGACGAGGACGAGAAGATGAGCGAGAGCGGCGACACGCCCCTGTACATGCCCGCGGTCGCGGGGACGATCCCCGCCGTGCCCCGGCTGAACGCCCGCTATACATTCGCCACGTTCATCGTCGGCAGCGGCAACCGGCTGGCGCACGCGGCTTCGCAGGCGGTGGCGGAGGCGCCCGGCCAGGCTTACAACCCGCTATTCCTGTATGGCGGCGTCGGCCTCGGCAAGACGCACCTCCTGCATGCGGTGGGGCACAAGGCCTTGGAGTGCGGCCTCAAGGTCCTCTATGTCTCGTCGGAGACCTTCACCAACGAGATCGTCAACGCCATTCGCTATCGGACCACGGAGGAGTTCCGCGCTAAATACCGCTCCGTAGACGTGCTCTTGGTGGACGCCATCCAGTTCATCGCCGGCAAAGACTCTACCGAGGAGGAGTTCTTTCACACCTTCAACAGTCTCTATGAGACGAATAAGCAGATCGTCATCTGCAGCGATCATCCGCCCAAGGCCATCGTAAGCCTGGAGGAGCGGCTGCGGTCTCGCTTCGAGTGGGGTCTGATCGCGGACATCCAGCCCCCCGATCTGGAGACCCGCATGGCGATCTTGCGGGCCAAGTCGGACCAGGTACGCCGCGAGGTCCCCGACGAGGTGATCACCTACCTCGCCAGCCGGGTCCAGAGCAATATTCGCGAGCTGGAGGGCAGTTTCAACCGCTTGCTCGCCTTCTCGCAGCTCCAGAGTTTGCCGCTCACCGTCGAGACGGCCAAGGCGGCGCTGGCCAGCATCGCCTCGGATGGCCGGCAGCGGCGGGTCAGCGTGGCCGAGGTGCTCGACGCCGTGGCCGAATACTTCCGCCTCTCGGCCGACGACCTGCGCGGCAAGCAACGCGACAAGCACATCGTCGTGCCACGGCAGATCGCCATGTACTTGATGCGCCAGGAAACCGAGGCGTCGCTGCTGGAGATCGGGCAGGCGCTTGGTGGGCGCGACCACAGCACCGTGCTGCATGGCTACGCTAAGATCGGGCGCGCGCTCAACGAGGACACCGCCCTGCGCAAAGAAGTGCTCGCCATTCGCCAGCAACTGCTCGGATAATGCGACCATGAAGGACTACACGGCGCTCCTGCTGGATCTCGATGGGGTCGTGTATCGCGGGGATCGCCTCCTGCCGGGCGCGCGCGAGCTGGTCGAGTGGCTGGACGCGAGCGGCCGGCGGGTGATCTATCTGTCAAATAACTCGTTCGCCACGCCGGATGAGGTGGCGGCGAAGCTCGCGCGCCTGGGAATGCCCGCACCGGCGGGCCGTGTGCTGACGGCCGGGGCGGCCGCCGCCGCGGCGATCGCCCAGCGGTTCCCCGGCGGGCGCGTGTGCGCGCTCGCCGTCCCCTCCGTAGCGGGCATGGTGGCCGCGGCAGGGCTTCAGCTGGTCTGGGAAGAGCGCGAGGACGGGCCGCCGCCGCAGGCGCTGCTGGTCGGGCTGGACCGCGCGCTGACCTACGACCGGCTGCGCCTTGGCCTGCGCGCCATCCTCGCCGGGGCCGCGTTTGTCGCCGTCAATCGCGATCCGCGCCTGCCGGTGGAGGATGGCTTCGATCCGGGGACGGGCTCCATCGTGGCCGCGCTGGAGTTCGCCAGTGGCCAGCGGGCCGAGATCGTGGGCAAGCCATCGCCCGGCATCGTGCTGGAAGCGCTGCGCCGGTTGGGCTCTGGACCCGACCGCGCGCTGATGGTCGGCGACGCGCTGGAGATGGATGTGGCCGCCGGGCACGCGGCGGGCGTGGACACGGCGCTGGTGCTCACCGGCGTCAGCACGGGGGAGCAGGCGCGCGCGGCCCCCGAGAATCAGCGGCCCACCTACGTCTTCGACGACCTTCCGGGGCTGCTGTCGGCGCTGCGACACGGACGAACCCCAGGCGCCTGAAGCGCGGGCGCCTGAAGCGCGGGCGCCTGAAGTCGCGACATGCGGCTCGACCGCGGCGCGGACGGCTTATACGCCACTCGGATTATCGGTTCCGCTCTGTAGGGGCGTCCGGTGGACGCCCGGTCCGGTGGACGCCCGGCGTGCAATTGTGGAAGCCTTCAGCCGAGGCGCGTATTACACACCGGGGGGCTCCTCCCTGCCCGGGCGGCGCGCGAGGACGTGGAAGACGTGCCAGTGCTTGGGTGAGCCGTCGGCGACATGACCATCGGCGTCTTCCTCGGTGAATTCGATAGTCTCCAGGTCGCTCAGCAGCGCCTCGGCCTCTGGGCGGGTGTGGAACGTCATGGCGTGGCCCGCGGTTGGATACGTCACTGCGCCATCGGGGGTCTCAAAGGTCAGGGCAGTGCCCGACGTGTTCCAGGCGTCGTGGACGCCAAAGAAATGGCCCGCGAAGATGCCGCCGGGGGAGAGAGCGGCCTTGAGCCGCGCGAACATACCGGCGAAGCGATCCCTTGGCACGAAGGGGAGCGCGAACTGCGCATTGATGAGGTCATACGTCGCGAAGTCAAACGCGTCGAACGACGAGCGCACGACATGGAGCCGGCCGGGGGATTCGGCCTCGGGCACGGCCGCGAGCAGCGCCACCGCACGCGGGTCGGCGTCCACCGCCGTCACCTGGAAACCGTGCCGCAGCAGGTAACGCGTGTCGCGGCCAGCGCCGGCTCCCAGGTCGAGCGCGCGCTTCGCGCTGGGCGCGAGCGCCGCGGCGCGCATCAGCAGCGGCCAGGGCTCGGCGTCTTTGGTGACGCCATAGAACCTGCCCCAATCAAATGTCGTCATAGCGGCCTCGCGGTCGGCGCCAGACTCAGCGCCAGATGAGCGGCGATGCTGGACACGGCCCCGATCAAATATCTGCCCGGCCGCGCCGCGCCGCGCCCGGGCCGTGGCCGTTCTGACTGGCCGCGTTGGCGGGATCGGTTGTCTCGGGCGGGCCCCCTGGATCCCGACGACGCTGACTCGACGGCGTCATGCTGTCCAGGATGCGGCGTGACCGGCGCATGTACAGATACGTGATGACGACCAGAATGAGGAAGACGGCGATACTGAGGCCAGCGCCGAGGGGGCTGCCGCCGCCGCCCACCTGTGGCGGGTAGCGGTAGATGCGCCCGGCGGCGGCGAAGACAATCGACTGGCCCGCCTTCTGCCCCGGCAACACGGCCAGCGCCGCCACCTGGTGGCCAAGGCCAGGCGCCACCGACTGCCAGTGCTGACCGCCGTCCACCGTGGTGAACACGTCCGAGTCGGTGCCGGCATAGAGCACGCCTGGATGCACGGGATCCGCCGCGAGCGCGAGCACGCGACTGCCCGCCAGGCCAGCGGGGGTCCAGGTCTGGCCGGCGTCGCGGCTGGTAAAGGCGCCCTTGCTCGTGCCGGCATAGAGCAAGGCGCTCGCGGCCCTAGCGGGCGCGGGCGCCACCGTGGCGGTCGGAGACGCCTGCGTGTCAGGCGTGGTGGACGAGGTCGTCGCCGTCGCGGCGGGCGCGGGGGCGGCTGACCCAATGACCGCGAAGGTATCGCTGCCGGCCGGCAGGCCGGTACCGCGCGCGGCCCAGGTGGCGGCGCCGTCAGTCGAGGCGTAGACGCCGCCGCCGACCAGGGACGCGAAAATTGTGCCGCCATCAATGGTCAGCCCGTAGACATCCGCTTGCGACGGCAGGCCGGCATTCGCGGCGGTCCAGGTGCTTCCGCCATCGAGACTCAGATAGGCGCCGTGCTGCTCCGTTCCCGCGTAGAGCGGCGCCGTGCCTCCCGTGGCGGGCGCGAGCGCGAGCGCGTCCACCACGTCGTCGCCGGGCAGGCCACGGCCGATCGCCCGCCAGGTGGTCCCATAGTCACGCGTGACGTAGACACCATGGTCGGTTCCCGCCCAGAGCGTGCCCTCATGGCTCGGGTCGGAGATCAGCGCGGGAACGCTGGCACCATTGGGCACGCCAGTGCCGGGCGAGGCGCCATGGGACTCGATCCGGATCCGATAGATCTGGCCGTTGGACATACCAACGTAGAGCAGTTGGGGAATCTTGGGGTCGCGCGCCATCGAGAGGCCGATCATGACATTGGCGTCGCCGAGCGATTCCCAGCCGGTTGGGGTGGGGGCATTACAGCCGGCCAGAGCGAGCGGCAGGATGAGCGGCGCGCAGAGCGCGCACACCGCGCGCGCGCTCAGGTGTTGCGCGCGCCGCGTTCCCCCCGTGCTACCGGTCGCCGTCTTCACACGCATCAGTTGGCCCCCTCCCGCCGTACCCAGCGATCTAATGTCCGCTCGCTCCTTGGTTCACGAGAGGAACGCGAGCTCCTGCCCAATCTCCCGCTGCCGCGCGACCGCATAAACATGCCGGGCGACCGCCACGTCCTCCAAGCCAATTCCCAGCGACTTGAAGAGCGTGATCTCCTCCGGGGTGGAGCGGCCCGGCGCCTTGCCCGCCACGATGTCCGCCAGGGGCACCATGCGCGCCAGGTCGAAATGCCCGGCGGCGGCCGGTATCAGCAGGTCGCCCGCCTCCAACTTCGCCTGCTCTGGATCGTCCACCGCCACCAGACTGGCCCGCCGCACCGCCTCGTCGTCCAGCTCGCGCCGGCTCGCCCAGTTGGACCCCACGGCGTTGACATGCGTGCCGGGCCGCAGCCAGGCGCCGTTCAGGACCGGCTGGGCGGCGGTGGTGACCGTGACGACGATCTCCGCCTCGCGCACGGCGGCCTCGGCGCTCGCTGCCGGGCGGACCTCGCAGCCCAGGAGTGCGGTCAAGTCCTCACAGAACGTCCGACACCGCTCCGCGTCGCGGCCATAGACCAGCGCCGCCTTCAGCGGGCGGACGGCGGCCATGGCCATCAGCTGTGTCCGTGCCTGGCTGCCCGTCCCGATCATCCCGACCAGGTTGGCCTCGGGTCGCGCCAGATAGCTAGTCGCCACCCCCGATGCCGCACCGGTGCGCATGCGCCCCAGCCAGTCCGCCTCGATCAGCGCCTGGAGCGAGCCATCCTGCGCGGAGAAGAGCATCACCGCGAAGCGCACGCCCTGGCGGAAGGTCGTGTACGCCTTGTAGCCAAGCGCGCCCTGGCCCGGTGCTCCAGCCGCCAGCACGTGCAGCACGCCGCGGTTCTCGGGCAGCACCACGCGCTCGCGCGGGAGATTGCGCGCCTCGCCGGCTCCCAGTTGGTGGAAGGTGAGGTCCAGGATGCGCACCGCATCGGGCATCGTCAGGACCTGGCGGACGTCCTCCTCGCGCAGTACCAGCACCATGTCGCACGCCTCGGCTTCCTGACTACGCTAGCGCCTTTGCTAGCGCGACCTGACCACGCGCCGCAAATAGATCACGGTCTCTTCCACCGCCGCGCCCCGCTCCCATTCGGCCCGCGGCGGCCGGTCGGCTCCTGGCCGGCGAATTAGGTCGGTCACCATGGGCGGCATCGACGCGGGTGCGCCCGGAGCACCGCGCGGGCGTGCTAGCCATGCGCGCAGCAGGCGTGCCCCGACCGTGAGCGCCAGGGTTCCGATCCCCGCTTCGGCGGCGGCGCGCATGGCCGGCCGCCAGATCGCCGCCGGGAGTGTGGGGAGCATGGGCCGCACGGCGACCAGTCCGCCCGGGGCCCGCGCCGGACCGCGCGCGACCGTGCCCTCCACCACGGCTGGCACCGCGCTCACGTGGCTCATTCCATTGGCGCTCTCGCGTTCGCGCAGTGACGCCCCGCAATGGGGGCAAATCATGTCCGCGGGCGGCTCCTCGGCCCCGCGGCCCGGATCGTCCATCTCGTGTCCTCCCACCGCGATCGACCGGGCGCCACGTCGCGTGTGATACCATTTCGGCAATTGACTATGTGCCCGCGTCACCATTCCTCGCGCAGTGCCTCAGGGCGCCCACCCGCTACGCGCAAGGCCCGGGCATTCAGGATGTCATCCGCCGCCCACCGGCGCGAAGAGCTCCACCTGGTCGCCATCCGCGAGCGCGTCGTCCTCGCGCACGATCCCCGCCGCGCGCCTGGCCAGGATGGCATCGTCGGGGCTAGCGCCGAGTGCCGCCAGCAGATCGCCCAGCGTCGCATTGGTCGGGACCTCAATCGCGCGCTCCGGCGCTCCAGCCAGCAGATGCCGCCGGAGATCGCCATACGCGGCCACGTGCACACGCATCGTTCCGCCTCCATTTCGTCCTGGTCCATATCGCTCTGCTCGCCAGCGCGCCGGACCCTCAGGCTGTTCGCGTCCGCGACGCGGCGAGGCCGCGCGTCCGGCGAATGCCCTCCTATCATAGCACGGCCATGTCTCCTCGCCCGCTGGGATATTCCGTCCGAGCGCGCCCGAGCGCCCCGTAACGGTAGTCGTAACGCCATCGATACGGCGATGTGGTAGCCTGTCGATCGTAGCGCCACACAATCGTTCGCGCCCACGGAGCCGGAGCGAAAGGGACCCGATGATGGCGAGCTCGAGCGACTCGCCGCGCGCGCCAGCGCCAAGCGCGACGCGGCTGCTGGCCTTGCGGGTGGGCAGCGCGGTCATCTCAGCGTTTGCGCTCGCTCTGTACGCAATCGGCCTGCCAAGGAACACGCGGCTCGCCTACGTAGTCTGCCGCGCGCCCGCGGCGTGCACGTCGGTCCAGCTGACTCCGGAAGGCGCGCACGCACTTACGAGCGCGGGCATCTCGGTGCCGGGCTTCGTTACGGCCGGAATGATCGTGAATCTCGGCGCCTCGCTGGTCTGGTTTGTGGTGGCCGCGATCCTCTTCTGGCGCCGGTCCGATCTCCCGATAGCGCTCCTTCTCGCGGTACAGCTGGTGACGCAGGGCGCGACAAGCCCGGTACAGCCGCTCATCGATCTCAACACCGCATGGGCGGTCCCCGCGAACGGCCTCCTCGCGCTGAACAGTATCTTGCTCTTCTACGTCTTCGCGCTCTTTCCCAACGGCCGCTTCGTCCCGCACTGGCTCGGCTGGCTTGGCCTGGTCTGGGCCGCGCTGAATGTCGCGACCCTTGCGCCCGGTCTGCTCGCACCGATTGCGGGGGCGTTCGTGCCCTTCATCTGCATGATGGCCTGCGTCATCGGGGCGCAAGCATACCGGTACTGGCGCGTCTCGGGTCCCACCGAGCGCCAGCAGGCGAAATGGGTCGTGCTCGGAATCGCGGCGACCACCGGATCGCTGGCGGTGCTCGCCCTGCCAACGCTGTTCGTCCCGGCCCTGGGCGCGAGCGACTCGTTGTACCAACTGACCTTCGGTCTCGGTAAACCTGTGATTCAGCTCTTTGGCCCCATTGCCTTGACGTTCGCTCTGCTGCGCTACCGCCTCTATGACATCGATGTCCTCATCAACCGCGCGCTGGTGTACGGCTTGCTCACGGGCACGTTGGCGGCAATCTACTTCGGCGCGGTGGTTGCCGCCCAGGCCGTAGCCCAGGCAATCACTGGGGTGCGCTCGCTCCCGCCGATCGCCGTCGTCGCCTCGACGCTGCTCATCGCCGCCCTCTTCACGCCATTGCGCCGCCGGATCCAGGCGGGCATTGACCGGCGGTTTTATCGGCGCAAGTACGACGCGGCACGGACCCTGGCGGACTTCGGCGCCACGCTGCGTACCGAGACCGATCTCGCCGCGCTCACCGGCCATCTGATCATCGCCGTGGAGGAGACGATGCGGCCGGCGCGCGTCTCGCTCTGGCTGCGTGAGTCGGAGCGGCACGACGCGGCGCCCGCACGGCAGGGGACACTGGAACGCGACGACGCGTTTCACTCTTTGTGACGCGTGCCATCACGGGGCGGATAGCGATCGCGGCGTTGCACCTCCCGAAAATAGCCCGAGGGCCGTGTCTCCGCCAGAACTACGCTCGCTGCGTCCGTCGCCTGCACGAGACGCTCGGAGCTCAGGATTACACGCGGAACTTCAATTCCGCATCCTTCCTATACGATCTGTCCGCCCTTGACCCGCACGCTCACCAGCGCATCAACATCCCGCCACATCTCCCGCCACCCGCTTGCTCTTGGGTTGATGCCTAATGAGGCATCTGGTGGACGCCCGGTCCAGTTATACGCAAGACGGGCTGGGGGCGTGGTCCGTCCGCCCGCCATGCGCTGCTCCCGCGCTAACGGAGGGTCGCGGCGCAGATCACAACAAAAAACCCGCCACCCCCAACATCAGCCAGGCGACGAAATCGCCAGGGTGGCCGCTCCGGAGGGACCGCAAGCGGCGGACGGGTGGCCCGGCCAGACGCGCGCCGGCCGCTCGCAGCCCCGTGGGGATCCCGCGGGCATTGACCGCGATCAGCGCGTAGGCGACCGCGCCGGCGGCCGACACCAGGCCGGAGATCACCGATGCGAGACTCGCCCCCCCCGGCGCCAGGACCGCGCGCGCGCCCACATGGCGCGCCGCATGGGTCACGGCGGGGAGGACCGCGGCGATGTAGGCCGGCTGATCCTCGAAGCGCGCCGCCGCGACCGCGATCGCCTGGCCCAGGCCAGGGAGCACGCCCACCAGCAGCCCCGCGACCACCAGCACCAGCGCCGGTGCGAACATCACGGGCGGCGTCCGGCCGCTCGGCCCACCCGACTCCGATTCGCGCTCGTCGCCCTCGTTGGCGGCGGCGGGATCCTCCGCCGGCCAGCCCCAGCCCAGGAACACCTCGGCGCCCGCCCGGAGCACCGCCCCACCGGTGGCCATCGAGGCGAGGACCAGCACCACGGTGACCCACCCATAGCCCGCCGCCGTCACCGCGTCCTCGATCTGGCCCTTGCCCAGGAAAGTGCCGAACGGCGGCAGTCCGGCCAGCCCAAGCCCGGCGATGGCGAAGATCGCGCCAGTGAACGGGAGCGCGTGTCCCCGCCCGCGTAGGTGGCTGATGTCCACCGTCTCGAAACGGTGCAGGAGGATGCCCGCGCAGAGGAAGAGCGCGCCCTTCACCAGCGCGTGCCCCAGGATGTAGGTCGCGCCGCCGGCCAGGCCCAGCGGTGTGAGCATGGCGGTCCCGATCAGGAAGAGCCCGACATGCGCGACTGTAGAGAAAGCCAGCAACCGCTTCAAGGGCCGTTGCGCCAGGCACATGACCGCGCCCACGACGGCCGTGAGCACGCCGAACGCCACAAGGATGGCGCGCAGCGCGCCGCTATGCGCGCCCAGAGTACCGGCAAAGACGGTCCAGTAGATCCGCGCCACGGCGTAGAGGGCAAGCTCGACCATCACGCCGGAGAACAGAATACAGACGGGGGTGGGTGCGACAGCGTGGGCGTCGGCGATCCAGAAGTGGAAGGGGACGACCGCCGCCTTAACGAAGAGTCCGGTGGTGAGCAGCACAAACGCCACGATCACCAGGCCGCCGGCCGGCCGCCCGGCCAGGGCGCGCCCGATCTGCGCGAGGTTCAGCGCGCCCGTGTGTCCATAGAGCAGCGCGATCCCGGTCAGGATCAGGAACGCGCCTACGCTATTGGTGATGGCGAAGTTCAGCGCGCCCTGGAGTGGCCCGCGCTCCTCGACTTTATAGCCCGTCAGCGCGAAGGCGGCGACGCCCATCAGCTCGAAGCACACGAAGAGGTTGAATAGATCACCGGTGAGGCAGAAACCCGCCATCCCCCCCAGAAACACCAGCATGAGAACGTGGAAGAGACTCTTGACTTCCTCAAAATAGCGCCAGGAAAAGACCAACTCGGCCGTAACCAACGCCGCCACGAGCGTGGCGAACCCGGCGCCAAGCGGATCGATCACAAAGAAGACGCCCAGGACGATGCCGCCGCGCGGCCGCCAGCCGCCGAAGGCATAGACAATCGGCGCCGCCGCCGAGCGCGCGAGCAGCACCGCGCAGATGATCGCGACGGCGGCCGCCATCGCGGTGGAGACCGCGTCGACCAGCCAGCGCGGTGTGACGAACGACACGCCCGCGAGGGCGGCGACCACCACGAGCGGCAGAATGAACGGCAGCGGCGCCAGCACCATACCTCGGCCTCACCCACGCAGCGATCGCAGCTCGTCGGGGTCGAGCGTGCCGAATCGCTTATGTGCCTGAACCGCCAGGGCCAGCAAGAGCGCCGTCACGGTCGCTTCGACCACCACATCGGTAAGGGTCAGCGCCTGGACCACCGGGTCGACGGCGGGAGTGCCCAGCGGGATGTCGGCGAAGATCGGCGCCGCGCCGCCCGCGCGGTAGCCAATCGCCAGCAGCAGGACGTAGGTGGACGATTGGACGACCGCCAGGCATATGATCAAATGGATCAGGTTGCGGCTGGTAATGATGCCGTACAGGCCGACCAGAAAGAGCCAAACGGCCACGGCATAGGGCAGCGGACTCATGGGCGCTTCTCTCCCTCCTCCTCGCCATAATTCGCCTTCGCCGGCCCGGCCTCGTCCCTCTGGGTTCCGGCGGGCCGATCCCCTTCGGCCAGGGCCTCGGCGGCGGCGCGCACCTGGAGAGTCTGGCGGAGAAACTCCGCCAGGATCAGCAGGAACCCCGCCCCGGCCTCCAACCCGACCGCGAGGTTGATCAGCGGGATCGTCCCCGCTGAATAGAGGTGGCCCACCGGGCCGAGCGGCAGCACATTTTGCAGGAACGCCGCCCCCGTGACGAAGCCGATCAGGCCGATCACGATGAACGCGGCCGCCCCGACCGCGTCGGCCGCCTCCGTGGCATCAGTAGGCGTGACGAGCAGGAAGGTTCGGTAGCGGCCGGCCAGATAGACGAACACGAACGCGCCCGCGAGCACCACACC
The DNA here is from genome assembly GCA_025450405.1 of Ktedonobacterales bacterium. GTDB lineage: Bacteria > Chloroflexota > Ktedonobacteria > Ktedonobacterales > JADMIN01 > JANWHL01. The sequence continues at coordinate 5,401 of JANWHL010000042.1, read as the reverse complement.
CCCCTGGAAACCGCCGCCGGGCGTCAGGTGCCCGTGCGCGACGATGTAGATCGCCAGGAGCGCGCTCGGGGCGACCAGCGCCAGGCAGACCGCCGCGGTCGCGCTCCGTGCGCAGCAGCGCCACCACGCCCGCGACGGCGGCGAACAGGATGAATTCTTCGCCGATAGTGTCAATGCCGCGATAGTCAAAGTTCACCGCCGCGACCACGTCGGTGACGTGGCGCTCGGGCACGGCCACCCGGTTGAGCACATCGCCATATGGCCCCTGGTAATGGCCGAACGGCGGCAGCTCCAGCACGCCCCAGAGCAGCAGTGGAGCGAATCCAACCGCCGCGACGGCGAAGACGACCAGCCGCGCGCGCCCGCTCATGGCTGGTGCTCCCTGAGCCGCTCCTGCTGGCGCACTTTGGCCAAGGCCAGCAGGAGCATGAGCGGCAGGGCCACCGTCCCCACGGTGAGGGCCGAGAGCGCCACATCTGGGGCCTGGAAGGCGAAGAAGAGCAGGGCGAGCAGGAGGCCGTAGAGGCCGACGACAACCGTCTGGCGCGTGGGATCGCGCGTGGCGACGATGCCCAGACCGCCGAGCGCCACGAGAACGAGCAGGACCGTCTGCGCGACCGTAAGCATGATCACAGATCCTCTATGGGCTCATCCGGTCGCGGCTGCCAGCGCCCGGAAGAACGGATGCGCGCTGTCCGCGCTGTCGCGTGGGTCAAGATCGGGGCGGTGCCGGCGAGCACGGCGAAGATGAGCAGCGCCTTGATGCCCGCCGTCGAGAGTGCCTCGTCGACCACGACGCCAGCGGCGATCGCCAGCGGCGCGAGCAGCGCCGCTGGCCCCACGTAATGCAGCCGCTGATAGATATCGTCCATCACCAACACCCCGAGGCAGCTCGCCAATGCGATGCCCACGCCCGCCAGGACCAGCGCCCCAGCGGCGATCTGCTGCCAGGTCATCGCTACCCCTCCTGGGTTCGTGTCATAGCCAGCGCTCCAGTCATAGCCAGCGCTCCAGGAAGCGGAGGAAAACCAACCCGCCCGCGAACGTCAGGACGGCGAGCACCAGCGCCAGATCGAAAAACGGCGCCCGGTGGAATCCTTCCGCCAGCAGCGCCAGCTCCAGGGTGGCGAGCACGCCCGCCAGGTCCAGCGCAAGGACGGCATCCACGATGGTCGCGCGCCAGAGCAAGACGCCACACGCGACGAAGCCGGGGAGCAGGGCGACGGCGCCCACCAGCCAGATGTTCATGGGCCGCTCACCTCCGCTCCCCCTCCGACATTCGATCCATCCGGGCGGGCGAGCGTGCGCCGCAAGCGCTCCAGTTCGTCGACGACGAGCTGATGGACCAGCGCCATCCCGCCCTCGCGATCGATTCCGATCACATAAGTGTTCGGGGCGATGGAGGTCACGATCGTAGCGAAGGCGCGCCAGGCGGCGGCTTCAGGGTCGTCGCCGGTGGCCTGGGTGGGGACCAATCGCGCCAACGAGCGCGGGTGCTCGCCCCGGACGACGCGGCGCCAGAGCGCCACCGCCAGGATCCCCGAGTCGCGGAGGACACTCCACGGCACGGCCGCGAGCCGGCGGAACCACCCCAGACGCGGCCGGAAGCGAACCCACGTGTGCGCCCGCACGGCCAGCGCGGCGCTGGCCGCGAGCAGGGCGGCGGCCGGGCCGGCGGCCACCTCGGGGCGCGCGAGCGAATCCACCAGCAGCAGCCACACGACGAAGAGCGCCATCCACCATCCAAGCACACATGCCACCCACCATGGGAGGCGTCTAGGGCCGCGCCTGGGGCCGCGCATCCGGTTCGCCTCGCTCGCGTCCAACACCCAACGCCCAATGCCGGCAGTACGCCGGCCGGCAGTACGCCGGCCGGCACCACGCCACCGACACAGCGAACCGGGAAGCGGCAAGCGTCCGCCTTGGCGTCCGGCAGAATTCATGCCACCTGACCGTACGCCCGACCATACCTTGGATAAGGCCGCGCAACGGAGAGAAACGTGGGCATGTGCGCTCTCGCATCGGCGCCGGCACGCTTTCTGCACGCGACATGGAAACTCGCGGGCAACCCGCTCCGCTCCGGGCAACTGGGGCTCAGGGGCCGTTATGGAAGGGGCTACGGGGGTGTCTGATCGCGGCGCATGGGGCCGCTCAGCGTGCCCAAATGGCGCGTCCGGGTCAGTGCGCACCGCCGGCCCGCGCATCATCCATAGAGGAGACCACGCATGCCAATCCACCGCGGACGTACGCGACTTGCGACCGGGCTCGGCGCCGCGCTTGCCCTCGCCCTGATGCTGCTCTGGGCGCCCGGGATGAGCCACGCCAATTCCGGCTCCGCGCCCGGCAGCCGCCAGGACCTCAAGAACTACCAGCATGTCTTCGTCATCATGATGGAGAACACTGGCTTCGACACCCTGCTCTCGCCGACCAGCGCGTTCGCCGCCGATGACCCCTTCATCCGGTCGGCGGCCACGACCTATGGCCTGGCCACCAACTACTTCGGTGTCACGCATCCCAGCCAGCCGAACTACATCGCCGCCACCTCCGGCTCGACCAATGGCGTGGCGGATGACAACGACACCACGATCAACGTGGCCAACGTCGTCGATCAGCTCGAAGCCCAAGGCAAGACGTGGAAGGCGTACATGCAGTCGCTGTCCCTCTGCAACGGCAATCTCCTTGCGCATGCCTGTGGTGACCAGCTCTACGAGCGCAAGCACAATCCGTTTGTGTCGTATGCCGACGTCCAGAACAATCCCGCGCGCATGGCCAACATCGTGGACCTCAGCGCGCTCAGCACCGATCTGGCGAACAATAGCGTGCCGGATTACGTCTGGATCAGCCCCGACCAGTGCCACGACATGCATGGCCGCCACGATCCCGCTCTGACTAACGATTCCTGCGACTTCTCGCAGGTCGGCAGCCTCATCTCCACGGGTGACACGTTCCTCAGCCAGACCGTCGGCGCCATCATGGGCTCGCGGGCCTGGACCGGGAACTCAGTGATCTTCATCACCTGGGACGAGAGCGACTTCACCGGCACCGGCCCCGAGGGATTCGGTGACACCAGCGGCTGCTGCGACGCCAACCCCGGCGGTGGGCATGTCGTCATGTTGACCATCTCCCACTCCGACCACTCCCCACGGACGTCGGACGTCGCGTACAATCACTACTCGATGCTCTCTACCATCGAGGGCGGCTGGGGGCTCGGCTGCCTGGCTAACACGTGCGATACCGCGAACGTTCCGCCCATGACTGACCTCGTCGGTCCGAAGGGATAGCCCGCGGCGGCGCCAACGCGGCGTGCGCAGCGGCGGGCCGGGGCGTGTGTGCCCCGGCCCGTTCGCATGCCCGCGTGTTCGCTTACCTGATGGACGTCCAGTGCCAGCGGCGATCAGACCGAATCTGGAGGCACCCAAGCGATGATCGACTTCACGCTCACGCCAGAACAGCAAGAGATGCGCGACCTCGCCCACACCTTCGCCGAGAAGGAGATCCGCCCGGTCGCGCCGGAGCTGGATGAGCGCGAAGAGTTTCCCTGGGAGTTGGTCAAGAAGGCTGGTGCGGTCGGCCTGACCTCGTTCGCGTTCCCGGAGGGCCTGGGTGGCCTGGGGATCACCGACGAGCTGACCAATTGCCTGATCACTGAGGAGCTCTCCTGGGGCTGCGCGGGCGTCGCCACCGTGCTTGGCGGGACGCATCTCGCCAGCATCCCCATCCTCATCGCCGGCACCACCGAGCAGCAGGAGCGCCTGGTCAAGCCGGTGGTCGAGCGCAACGGGCTGGCGGCCCTGGCGCTGACGGAGGCCAGCGCTGGCTCGGATGTCGCGGCCATGACGACCACCGCCCGGCGCGATGGCGACGAATACGTGCTGAGCGGCGCCAAGCGCTTCATCTCGAACGGCGGCATCGCCGACCTCTACGTGGTCTTCGCCGTCACCGACCGCGCCCAGGGGCACCGGGGCATCAGCGCGTTCATCGTTCCCGGCGACGCTCCCGGCCTCACGGGCGGCCGCAAGGAGCGCAAACTGGGCATCCGCTGCTCACACACCGGCGAGGTGCTGCTGGATGACGTGCGCGTCCTGGCCGCCAACCGGCTGGGCGAGGAAGGCAGTGGGTTCCGGCTGGCGATGACGACGCTCGACCGCTCGCGGCCGATGGTGGCGGCCATCGCGCTGGGCATCGCCCGCGCGGCCTATGAGTACGCGCTGGAGTACGCGAAGACGCGCATCCAGTTCGGCCAGCCGATCGCCGCGAATCAGGCGATCCAGTTCATGCTGGCTGATATGGCCACCGAGGTCCAGGCCGCGCGCCTGATGACCTGGTGGGCGGCGAAAGTAACCGAGACCGGGCGCCCCTTCCTCTACGAGAGCAGCATGGCCAAGAACTTCGCCTCGGATGTGGCGATGCGCGTCACCACCGACGCCGTCCAGATCTTTGGCGGCTATGGCTATATCCGCGAGTATCCAGTGGAGAAGCTCTTTCGCGACGCCAAGATCACCCAGATTTATGAAGGCACCAATCAGATCCAGAAAATTGTGGTCGCCAACCAGATCCTCAAGTGAGGTGCGCCGTCCCGCTCACACGAGGCCGGCTCCCCCACGAGCGCGTCCGCGCTCGTGGGGGAGCCGGCTGTGTATGATGGTCGAGTCGGCTATCTACGCACGACCTGCACGGCCTCACACCGCCCGGCGTCTACCCAGGTATCCGCTACCATTGATCGCCTTGACGATGAGCAGCAGCACCACCGCCCCCACGAACGCCACCAAGAGGCTCCAGAGGTTGAACCCAGTGAAGCCGGTGCTGCCAAACAGGCTGAAGATGACCCCGCCGACGAACGCGCCAACAATGCCGAGGATAATGTCCCCGACGATCCCCAGTCCGCTGCCCCGAATGACGACGCCCGCCAGCAAACCAGCCAGGCCACCGATGATGATCCACGCGAGAATGTTCATGTCGCTTGCGCTCCTTGTGAACATGGAACCGAAATCGTGGAACCGCTCCACAGTGGTGGCGTCCCACGCGCGCTCGTGCGTGCCACGGCCAAGTGCGGCGGCGCGTACGAGCGGCCGTCCAGCAAGACCCTATGCATGTCGCATGCCAGCCCGGGTGCGGCGGTCGATGCGCGCGCGGGCCCGTCCTTGACGCGTCCGCTCCCGCCGATCCCACTCGCGTTGACACTCATGCTTTCGCGGGGCTATGCTGCCCGTGTGCCGGAGACGCCCGAGGCGCGACGCGTGGGCTTCCGCGGCAATATCGCGGGCACCGGCGGCACGATGGCACGCCGCACGCGAAGGGGTGGAGCGGAGTGCACCGGGCGGCGTAGACCGGGCGGCATAGACCGGGCGGCGAGAGCGATTCGGCGTCATGGTGGCCGCCGAGGCACGCGCACGTCACGCGC